>DASWSO010000742.1:0-3080 GCA_036402635.1 Xanthobacteraceae bacterium | reverse complement strand
CGCCATGGCGTTGCTGCTCAATCCGCGCCTGTTGATCGCCGACGAGCCGACGACGGCGCTCGACGTCACGACCCAGGCGCAAATCCTCTATCTGATCCGCGAGCTGCAGCGCGAGCACGGCACATCTGTTCTCTTCATCACGCATGATTTCGGCGTCGTCGCCGACATTGCGGATGAGGTCGCGGTGCTGCAGCGTGGCAATTTGGTCGAACGCGGCACCGCCGGCGCCGTGCTCGGCGCGCCGAGCCATCCCTATACCAAGGCCTTGATCGCCGCGGTGCCAAAGCTGGGGCCGCCGGCGGCGCGGCCGGCGAATACGCAACCGTTCATCGTCGAGGCGCGCGATATCACCAAGACCTATGGCACGCGAGGCCTGTTTGGCGGACGTGTCACGCGGGCGCTGGCCGGCGTGACGATGGAACTGCGCCGCGGCGAGACGCTCGGCCTCGTCGGGGAAAGCGGCTCCGGCAAGAGCACGATGGCGCGCGCGATCACGCGGCTGCTACCGATCGACGGCGGCGAAATTCTGCTTGGCGGCGCGGATATCGCCAAGCTCTCGCGGCGCCAGCTCCGCCCGGTCCGCAAGCGCGTGCAAATGGTGTTTCAGGATCCCTACGCTTCGCTCGATCCGCGCCAGCGCATCATCGACATTATCGCGGAGGGCCCCATCATCCACGGCACCCTGCCCGCCAAAGCTCGCGAAGAAGCGCAAGCGCTGCTTGGCCTCGTCGGGCTCGACGCCGCCGCCGCACAACGTTTTCCGCACGAGTTCAGCGGCGGCCAGCGCCAGCGGATCGGCATTGCCCGCGCGCTCGCGCTGCATCCGGAAGTGCTGGTCGCCGACGAGCCGGTCTCGGCGCTCGACGTGTCGGTGCAAGCGCAAGTGCTGGCTCTGCTCGCCGATATCAAGGCGCGGCTGCATCTCAGCATGCTGTTCGTGACGCATGATTTGCGCGTCGCGCTGCAAGTCTGCGACCGCATCGCCGTGATGAAACAAGGCGAGGTGGTCGAGATGGCGCCGACCGCCGAGATCTTTTTCAATCCGCAGCATTCCTATACCAAGGCCTTGTTCGCCGCCGTGCCCGGGGGCACCTGGCAAGACCGGAAAGCGTCATGACCTCGACCGCAGCTTTTGTGCCGGGTTCGCGCACGCAGGTGCCGGGTGCGGCGGCGGGGCCGCTCGCCGGCCTCAGTTTCGCGGTCAAGGATCTGATCGATGTCGCCGACGTGCCGACCGGCGGCGGCAATCCCGACTGGCCCCGCTTCGCCGCAACGCCGGCCCGTCACGCATGGGTCGTGCAGACCCTGCTCGATGCCGGCGCTTCAGTCGTGGGCAAGACGATCACCGACGAAGTGTCGCTCGGCATTCTCGGTGAAAACGCGCATGACGGCACGCCGTTGAACTCGGCGGCGCCCGGCCGCGTGCCGGGTGGCTCGTCGAGCGGATCGGCCTCGGCCGTCGCCGCCAAGGCCTGCGATTTCGCGCTTGGCACCGATACGGGCGGTTCGGTGCGCGTGCCGTCGAGCTTTTGCGGCCTTTACGGCATCCGGCCGACGCATGGGCGGATCGATTTCACCGGCATTGCCGTGCAGGCACCGGGCAGCGATACCTGTGGTTGGTTCGCGCGCGATGCCGCGACGTTCGCGCGGGTTGGCGAGGTTTTGTTCGGAAGCGCCCTGCCCGCCACGCTACCCACGACGCTGTTGGTGGCCGCGGATGCCTTTGGCTTCGCGGATGAAAATGTGCAGCAGGCGCTCGCGCCTTCCGTCGGCCGTCTCGCGGCGCTGATCGGCCAACGGCGCCATGTCACCTTGGCGCCGCAAGGCCTTTCGGTCTGGCAGCGCGCGCAACGCGTGCTGCAAGCAAGCGAGGCCTGGCGCACGTTCCAGCCCTGGCTCGACGGCCAGAATCCGCGGCTCGCTTTCAGCGTGGCGCGGGGCTTGTTGCAGGGCTCTGTCATGACCGACGCGGAGCGCAACGCCGCGAGCCTGATGCGGATGGAAGCCCGCGCCCGGCTCCGCATGCTGCTGCCATCAGGCACGATCCTCTGCCTGCCGACGACGCCGTTTCCGGCGCCGCAGAAAGGTCTGCCGCTTCACCAACTGGACCCCATGCGCGAACGCATCAGCTGCCTGACCAGCCAGGGCGGCCTCACCGGCGTGCCGCAGGTCAATCTTCCGGGCGCCACGGCCGATGGCGCGCCGGTGGGGCTTTCGATCATCGGCGCTCGCGGGTCGGACCTCGACCTTCTGCGTGTTGCTGTTGCTTTCGAAGCGCAGGCCGCCGAGAAGGCGTAGACGGATCCCCTGGAGAAGAGCGATGAATTTGGAGAATGAGACGGGCAGCTTTGCACTCGGCGATTTTGCCGTGGAAAAAGGCGGCGTGATCCGCGAGGCCCGGCTCGCCTGGCAGCGCTTTGGCACGCTCAACGACAAGCGCGACAATCTCATTCTCTATCCCAGCAGCTATTCCGCGCGTCTCGCGGATATGTCCTGGCTGATCGGGCCGGAGGGCATTCTCGATCCCACGCGCTGGTGCATCATCGCCGTGGGCATGTTCTCGAACGGGGAATCGTCCGGCGCGGCGGAGACGTCGGATTATCCCGCGCTTGTCACCGTCGCCGACAATGTGCGGGCGCAACACCGTCTCGTCACGGAAATGGTCGGCGTGGACAAACTCGCCGCCGTTTATGGATTTTCGATGGGCGGCATGCAGGCCTATCATTGGGCGGCGCTCTACCCCGAAATGGTGGAACGCGCCTTCGTCGTCTGCGGCAGCGCCCGCACGACCGATCATAACAAGGTTTTTCTGTCCGGCCTGTTGCGCACGCTCGAAGCCGCGCCCGAGCATACCGGCAATGGCCGCTTTTCGAGCGAGCCGGTGCTGGCGCTCAAGGCCTTTGGCCACATTTATGCCGCCTGGGGCCTGAGCCAGGATTTCTACCGAGCCGGCCTCTACAAAAGTGCGCTTGGCGCGCCCGATCTCGAAACCTTCGTCCGCACCAATTGGGCCGAGCGGTTTTCGCAATGCCGCGCGGCGAACCTCTATGCGCAGGCACTCGCTTGGTTTCACTGTGATA
>DASWSO010000741.1:0-2186 GCA_036402635.1 Xanthobacteraceae bacterium | reverse complement strand
CCACCCGCAATCCATCCTTCTCGATGGCGGCGCGGTGGGCGCCGCGCGCGATGAAGGTGACGTCATGGCCGGCGGCGGCGAGCCGCGCACCGAAATATCCGCCGACACCGCCGGCGGCCAGAGCCGCTATACGCATTACGTTTCCTTCTTGGTTTTACCGCGCCACTCTTGCTGCGGTGTGTGCATTCCGGGCTCGCGCCGACGCGGGCCCCGCAATGACGGCCGCAGGCGGTCACTCCTGCTTCAGGCCGAGCTCCTCGATCAGCTGCTTCTGCTCCGCGATCTGCGCCATCGCGAAGGCGTGGTAGTCGGCGGTGTTGAGGTAGAACTCCTCCTGGTCGAACTTCACCATCGTCTCGCTGTAGGAGGCTTCCTGCATGCCCTTGCGGAAGGCGTCGTGCAGCACCTGCACGACCTTCGGATCCATTCCTCTCGGTCCGGCGATGCCGAACGGCGAGTTGGACACCAAGTCGATCCCGACCTCCTTCAGCGTCGGCACCCCCGGCCAGGTCTTGGTGCGGCTCGCACCCCAGGTGACCAGGAGGCGCAGCGCACCGGAATTCACCAGCGGCGCCCAGCCGCTGGAATCCGCCACCGCATGGATGTGCCCGCCCATTACCGCATTCGTGGTCTCGGCCGAGCCCTTGAATGGCACGTGGGTCCAGCGCGCGCCGGTCGCCTTGGCGATCTGCTCCATGGTGATGTGCAGGCTCGTCCCGGCGCCGGGCGTTCCGTAGTCCACCTTGCCGGGGTTGGATTTGGCATAGGCGACGAGCTCGGGAAACGTCTTCCAGGGCGAATCGGATTTCACCACCACGCCGAACGTGTAGCCGGTGAGGCCGATCACGTAGGTGAGGTCCTTGGTGGGATCGAAGGTGGTCTTCCGCATGAACGGAAAGCGGAAGATGGTGATCGGGATCTGCGCGACGGTGTAGCCGTCCGGCGCCGCGTTGGCCGCCATATTGACCGGGCCGAGCACGCCGCCGGCCCCGGGCCGGTTCTCGATCACGATCGGTTGGCCGAGATGCTTCTCGGTCGCGGTGGCGAGCGCCCGCATGGTCACGTCGGTGGTGCCGCCGGCCGGCCACGGAACCACCAGGGTAACCGGCCGGGTGGGGAAATTCTGCGCCTGCGCGGACGCGGCGCCAGCGAGCGCCGCCAGCAGTGCGGCTGCAAAGACCTTCAGCTCTGTCGTCATGCTTCCTCCCGTCGGGCTGTTTCGCCCTTGACGGGGTTTAAAGCATGCCGTGCGCGTTCTGATAAGCCTGCGCTATGCCGCGGTCAGGCGCGCGCCTCGCACGCGAGAACCGGAGTGCAATGACCTGGATGGCCGGGACAAGCCCGGCCATGACGATGTGGAGAGAACGGGTTCAGCGCACCGTGCTGGCAGGCTGCATGCTGGCCTGCGGCCGCGGCGCGATCCGCGCCGTGGTGTCGGGCGCCGCCCGCATCGGCAGCACCACGACCTTGGTGCCGACGCTCGCCCGCGCATACAGGTCGGCGACGTCCTCGTTGAGCATGCGGATGCACCCCGAGGAGACGCGCTGGCCGATGGTGGACGGCTGGTTGGTGCCGTGGATGCGATAGATCGAATTGCCGAGATACATGGCGCGTGCGCCGAGCGGGTTGCCGGGGCCGCCCGCCATCCAGCGCGGCAGGTAGGGCTGGCGCGCGATCATCTCGGCCGGCGGGGTCCAGTCCGGCCATTCCGCCTTGCGCGAGATCGGCTGCGTGCCGGACCAGGTAAAGCCTTCGCGGCCGACGCCGATGCCGTAGCGCACCGCCTTGCCGCCGCCGAGCACGTAATAGAGGTAAGTATTCGGCGTATCGATCACGATAGTGCCGGGCGCTTCCCGCCCCGAATACGAGACGACCTGGCGGCGCAGGTGCTCCGGGGTCTCGACCGGACCGGTTTCTTCCTCGGTAGCCTCGAACGGCGCCGGGCGCATCACCTGGTCGAACGGCGTGGCGGCGCGCTCGGTCGAGGCCAGCGCCAGCGGCCCGGCCGCAGCCGGAAACGTCGCAATGGCGAGACCGGCGAAAACGAGCGCAGCCGTAACCTGGAAGCGAGAGCGAGACATGGCCATCCCCCGTGCGGACAGTGCCAGTTGTTCGTCTCCTCAACCCCCGATGGGGTTCAAAGTTCCGGCTGGAAAGACAATCGCAAGCGGATTCAAAGAATTACG
>DASWSO010000740.1:0-2356 GCA_036402635.1 Xanthobacteraceae bacterium | reverse complement strand
GCCACCGACGACGACGGCGAGCTCTTGCATCCCGGCGACATCGTCGAGCAGACGCGGGTCATCTTCCGCAAGATCGAGCGTATCCTGCAGCAGGTCGGCGCCGGCCTCGACAGCATCGTGGAGACGACCGAGTTCTTCCTGCCCGACCCGAATTACGGCCGCACCGCGAAAGTGCGGCGCGAGCTGTTCGGCACCAAGTTCCCGGCCGCGACCGGCATCCCGGTGACGTCGCTGATCCGGCCGGGCGCGCTGATCGAGATCAAGGCGGTCGCCTACGTTCCCAGGGCGCGCGCATGAGCGGCGCGCAGTATTCGCTCACCGAAGACCAGCAGGCGCTGCGGCAGGCGACGCGCGCCTTCGCGCACGGCGTGCTGTTCGCCGCGGCGGCCGAGACCGAGAAGACGCAGGCGGAGTTTCCGTCCGAGATGCTGCTGGCGATGGCGCGGCAGGGGCTGCTCGGGCTCGACGTCCCGCCCGAGTACGGCGGGCAGGGCTTCGACACGCTCACCTGCGCCGTCATCCTGGAGGAGATCGCGGCCTGCTGGTTCTCTGCCACGATCTACGCCATGAACCTCGCCACCGGGCCGCTGCTCGCCGCCGGCTCTTCCGAGCAGAAGCGCCACTATCTGCCGGAAATCTGCGCCGGCCGTATGGTACCGGCTTTCGGCCTCACCGAGCCCGCGGGCGGCTCCGACGCCGCCAGCATCAAGACCGCGGCGTGCCGCGACGGCAGCGACTACCTGCTGCGCGGGCACAAGATCTTCATCACCAACGCGCACCGCGCCGGCGTGCTGATCGTGTTCGCCAAGACCGACCCGGATGCGCCGCGCGGGCAGGGCGTGTCGATCTTCCTGGTCGAGCGCGCTGCGCCCGGTCTCGTAATTGGGCAGCGATTCAACACGTTAGGGCATGCGGCGAATCCGATCTGGGAAGTGGTGTTCGACGACTGTCGGATACCGAAGGAGGCGCTGCTCGGGCGCGAGGGCGAGGGCTTCAGCTATCTGCAGCGCGATTTCGCGAAGATCCGCGCCACCTACGGATCGCGCTGCGTCGGCGTGGCGCAGGGCGCGCTCGACTACGCGCTGCAATACGCCGTCGAGCGCCGCCAGTTCGGCGAGCCGGTCGCGTCCTTCCAGGGCATCCGCTTCAAGGTCGCCGAGCTGATGGCGAAGATCGAGGCGGCGCGGCAGCTCTCGTATCGCGCCGCTGTGGTGGCTGAGGCAATGAGCCCGGACGCGCCGGTCGCCGCCTCGATGGCAAAGCTGTTCGCGAGCCAGGTGGCGGTCGAGACCACCGGCGAGGCGATCCAGCTGATGGGCGGCCACGGGCTCGTCACCGAGCACCCGCTGGAGCGCTACTATCGCGAGGCCAAGCTTTTTCAGATCGGCGACGGCACCAGCGAGATGCTGCGGCTCCTGATCTCGCGCCACGGCAACCGCATGGCCGGCGAACGGCAATCGGCGCAGATCGGCTGAGATTTACCAGCGGGGGAACAGATGTACGTCGAAGAGCGCATGTACCAGCTGCATGCCGGCAAGGTCGCCGAATACTTCCACCATTACGAGACGCACGGCATGCCGGTGCAGCTGCGCCACTTGCCGCACATGCTCGGCTACTACGCAACCGAGGTCGGCCCGCAGAACCTGGTGGTGCATCTGTGGGCCTACGACGATCTCAACCAGCGCGAACGCTGCCGCGCGGCGCTGTTCGCCGATCCCGAATGGGAGAGCTACCGGCCAAAGATCCATCCGCTGATCATCACGCAGGAGACGCGCATCATGAAGCCGGCGCCGTTCTTCCTCGAACGGCTGAAGGCGATGCTGGCGGCGAACCCATCCTGATGAGCACGGACTCAGATCAGGCGCCGGTGCTGCTGCAGGTCTCGGCGGCAGGCGTCGCCACCATCACGCTGAACCGGCCGCAGGTGCGCAACGCCTACGACGGCCGCGTGGTGCAAATGCTGTCCGACATGCTGGCCGAGTTGGATGCACGCGCGGACGTCCGCGCGGTGGTGCTGGAAGGCACCGGCCCGAGCTTCTGCGCCGGCGCCGACCTCGCCTGGATGCGCCGCTCGGGCGGGCTTGCGCTCGCCGACAACCAAGCGGAAGCCGAGCGGCTCGCCGCGACGCTGCGTCGGCTCCACACGCTGCGCAAGCCGACCCTGGCGCTGGTGCAGGGGCACTGCATGGCGGGCGGGCTCGGCTTCATCTCCGCTTGCGACATCGTGGTGGCGGAGCGCTCTGCGCAATTCGGCGTCACCGAGGTGCGCATCGGGCTGATCGCCAGCACGATCGCGCCGTATCTGGTCGCGGCGATCGGGCCGCGGATCGCGCGCCAATACTTCCTCACCGGCGAG
>DASWSO010000739.1:0-6160 GCA_036402635.1 Xanthobacteraceae bacterium | reverse complement strand
TGCACCACCGCGTTCATGAACAGGTTGGTGAGCACCTGTCCGAGCGCGCCCGGATAGGTGTCGAGCACGAGGTCCGGATCGCACTCGACCTGCACGCGGTGACCGCTTTTGCGTAGCACCGGACGCAGGCTGGTGAGCAGGTCATGCACCCAGGTGGAGACCTGGAAGCTGCGCCGTTCCGAGCTCACCTGATCGGCGGCCACCTGCTTGAAGCTGTGCACCAGCTCGGCCGCCCGCGTGAGGTTGGTGAACAGGAGCTGCGAGCCTTCCATCATGCGGTCGATGAAGTGCAGGAACTTGGAGCGGGGCACCTGCCCAGTGACCGCCAGGTCGCTGAAGCCCTGCACCTCCTCGCGCAACGTGGTCGCCGTGGTCAGCGCGATCCCCACCGGCGTGTTGATCTCGTGCGCGACGCCCGCCACCAATTGCCCGAGCGAGGCGAGCTTCTCGGCCTGGATCAGATCGGCCTGCGCCTGCCGCAGGTCGGCGAGCGCGGCGTCGGCCTGATCCTTGGCATCGCGCAGCGCCTGCTCGCGGTGGCCGAGCTCGCTGACGAAAAAATTCGCCGCCCGCGCCATGTCGCCAAGTTCGTCGCGCCGCTCCGTATGGCCCACCTCCCCGGCGGCCGGATTGCCCGCCAGCGTCAGCATGTCCTGCTGTAGCCCGCGCAGCGGGCGGGTGATGGAACGCGCCACGATGAAGGCCGTGGCGGAGCCGATCCACAGGCCAATGGTGGCGCCGAGCAGCAGCATCTTGCGCACGAAGTCGCCGATGAAACTGGCCTCGGCGGCGAACATGTCGTTGAGCTTGCGGGCGCCGTTGACCATCGCGGCGCCGGTCGCGTCCATGTCGGCGATCATCTGGTTCTGCGTGCGCAATCCGTCGATCGCGGTGCCAAAGCGCGCGCGCCACTGGTCTAGTGCATCGACCATTTCGTACTGGATCAGCGGTGAGATCGGCAGCGTGTCGACGGTCGCGGCGAGCTGCTTGCTCTCGTCCAGGATGGCCGAGCTCTCCGAGGCATCGCGCTTGGCGAGCGCGTCGGCGGTCCGCTGCCCGAGCTTCAGCGTCTCGATGGCGATGTTCTGCGTGGCCTGCTCGGTCTCGTTCGCCTGCACCGAATAGGTGAGCAGCTGCGCGACCTCTTCGTGCAGCGAGCGCTGGTCGGTTCCGTGCACCTTGAGCAGCCGGTCGGCCCATTCGGAAAGCTTTTGGCCGGCTTTTGCCCGCTCCGGCGGCCCGTCCGGCACCGCCTTGGTGGGATCGCCCGGGCTGATCACCAGAAACTCGTAGCGCGGCACCATTTCGAGCAGCTCCGCGGCGGCGCCTGCATGGCCGTCGCCGCGCAGCAGGCGCGCCAGCTCGGTGGCGGCGCGGCGCAGCTGCGTCAGCCCGAGCGTCAGCTGCCAATCGGCGTTGGCGATTGCGTCCCAGGTGGATTCGTAGTTGCGCTGCAGTTCCCGCAGCGCCACCGCCGCGATCTGCGCCCGCAGTTCCTGCGCCTGGTCGACGATGTCGCGGGCGGTGCGCAGCTTGCGGTCTTTTTCGGTGAGCGAGCGGACGATGTCGGCGTTGGACGATCGCTGCCGGGTGCGCGCCCGGTCGGTCAGCGAGATCAACGAGGCGACCCGCTCGCGCATCTCGGCGGCCAGATGGTCGTTCTGCGTGGTGACCACCATGAACTGGCGCATCCGCTGCTCATAGCGCGCCAGCGTCTCATGCAAGCTTTCGGCCGCGGCACGGTGGGACTCGTGCCGCGCGACCTTGTTCAGCGCGTTGAGGTCGCTGCGGGTCTGTTCCGCCAGCGAGCCGAACTGCACGGAGTGTTCGGCGCGATCGCCCGGCAGCGCCTGCACGTAGTCGTCGCGCGCCGTCAGGGCGACGGTGAGGTTTCGATAGATGCTGCCGCCGAGCACGGCGCCCTCGCGGGCGCGCTCCGCCTCCTTCAGCAGCAGAAAGGCGATGAGGGCGATAGCGGCCGCGATTGCGATGGGAACGCCGCCGACCAGCCAGACCCGGTAGCTGATGCGCATCGTCCCGCGGCCCCGCCCCTCCCGACTACCAGGCTGCATGCCGGCCAGATCGGTGATTCCGGCCACGCGCGCAGTGTGCCAGATCGATGGCGTCGCAGCCTAGAGCTGTGTTGCGGACCCCTGCCGAACGCGCCCGCCGCCATCGCCTCCGCCATGCAGCATCCGGGCGCGCACCCGGACCGCACCGATCAGGCATACCGCCCGTGGCAGTGCTTGTACTTCTTGCCGGAGCCGCACGGACACGGTTCGTTGCGCCCGACCTTGCCCCAGGTCGTGGGATCGTTCGGCTTGCGGTCCGCCGCCGGCGTATCGTCCGCATAGGCGACCTGCGCACTGGCGTTGGAGAACGCCTCCTCCGCCATCGCCATCTCGTCATCGCCCGAGAACGGATCGACCTTGTGGGCCTCCATGTAGGGCAGGTCCTGCTGATCGTCCGGCGACGGCGCCGACACGATCTCGACCCGCATCAGCTGCGACGTGACACCCTCCCGCAGCCGCTGGATCATCGCCTCGAACAGGTGGAAGCTCTCCGACTTGTACTCGTTGAGCGGATCGCGCTGCCCGTAGCCGCGCAATCCGATCACCTGCCGCAAATGCTCAAGCATCAGCAGATGCTCGCGCCAGAGATGGTCGAGGGTTTGCAGCAGGACCGACTTCTCGACATAGCGGATGACGTCCGGGCCCCATTGCGCGGCTTTCGCGGCCATGTGCTCGTCGGCCCGCCGCTCGATGCGGGTGCGCAGTTCCTCGTCGGCGATGCCTTCTTCCTTGGCCCATTCCTCGATCGGCAGGTCGAGGCCGAGCACGCGCTCCACCTCGTCCTTCAGGCCCGGGGTATCCCACTGCTCCGGATAGGCGTTCGGCGGCACGTGCCGCGACACCAGTTCGTCGATCACGGTGTGGCGCATGTCGCCTGTGGTCTCGGTGACCGCCTCCTCCTGCATCAGTTCGACGCGCTGATCGAACACGACCTTGCGCTGGTCGTTCATCACGTCGTCGTACTTCAGGATGTTCTTGCGGATGTCGAAGTTGCGCGCTTCGACCTTCTGCTGCGCCTTGGCGAGCGCCTTGTTGATCCATGGATGGACGATCGCCTCGTCCTCCTTCAGCCCGAGCCGCTGCAGCATCGTATCCAGCTTGTCGGAGCCGAAGATGCGCATCAGGTCGTCTTCGAGCGACAGGAAGAACTTCGAACGGCCAGGGTCGCCCTGCCGGCCGGAACGGCCGCGCAGCTGGTTGTCGATGCGCCGGCTCTCGTGCCGTTCGGTACCGAGCACGAACAGCCCGCCGGCCGCGAGCGCCTTCTCCTTCAGGCGCGCCACCTGCGAACGGATTTCGGCAGCGCGCGGATCGCGCTCACGCTCGCGCGGGTCCTCGATGTCGCTCATCTCCTGGCGGATGCGCATGTCGGCATTGCCGCCGAGCTGGATGTCGGTGCCGCGGCCCGCCATGTTGGTGGCGATGGTAATGGCGCCCGGCACGCCGGCCTGCGACACGATGTAGGCTTCCTGCTCGTGGTAGCGCGCGTTCAAGACGGCGAACACCTTGGCGCGCGAGGCGCCTTCGTCGCCGGTATAGAGCGCGGCGAATGCATTCGGGTCCGAGAAGTCGTGCTGCTCCCAGCCCTCTTTGCGCAACAGCTCGGCGAGCTGCTCCGACTTTTCGATCGAGGTGGTGCCGACCAGGACCGGCTGGCCCTTCTGCTTGCACTCCTTCAGGAGCGTGATGATGGCGCGGTATTTCTCGATCGCCGTGCGGTAGACCTCGTCGTCGTCGTCAATACGGGCGACCTGCATGTTGGTGGGGATTTCCAGCACTTCCAGCCGATAGATGTCGAGGAACTCGTCCGCCTCGGTCAGCGCCGTGCCGGTCATGCCGGCGAGCTTGTCGTACATGCGGAAGTAGTTCTGGAACGTGATCGAGGCGAGCGTCTGGTTCTCCGGCTGGATCGGCTGGTGCTCCTTGGCTTCCAGCGCCTGGTGCAGCCCTTCCGAATAGCGCCGGCCCGGCATCATGCGGCCGGTGAACTCGTCGATGATCACCACTTCGCCGGTGCGGACGATGTAGTCCTTGTCGCGCTGGAACAGCTTGTGGGCGCGCAGCGCCTGGTTGACGTGGTGGACGACGGTGACGTTCTCGATGTCGTAGAGCGAATCCGACTTGAGCACCTGCGCGTCGCGCAGCCGGCCTTCCATCTTCTCCATGCCGGCTTCGGTGAGCGCGACCGTGCGCTGCTTCTCGTCGACCTCGTAGTCGGACTTGTCCAGGGCCGGAATGTAGGCGTCGATCGTGTTGTAGAAGTCCGAACGGTCGTCCAGCGGACCCGAAATGATCAGCGGCGTGCGCGCCTCGTCGATCAGGATCGAGTCCACCTCGTCGACGATGCCGTAGCCGTGGCCACGCTGCACCATGTCGTCGAGCCGGTACTTCATGTTGTCGCGCAGGTAGTCGAAGCCGTACTCGTTGTTGGTCCCGTACGTGATGTCGCACGCGTAGGCGGCCTTGCGCTCCTCGTCGTCGAGCCCGTGCACGATCACGCCGACCGAGAGGCCGAGGAAATTGTAGATCTGCCCCATCCACTCGGCGTCGCGTTTGGCGAGGTAATCGTTCACGGTGACGACGTGCACGCCCTTGCCGGCGAGCGCGTTGAGGTAGACCGGCAGCGTCGCCACCAGGGTCTTGCCTTCGCCGGTCTTCATTTCGGCGATGCGGCCTTCGTGCAGCACCATGCCGCCGATCAGCTGAACGTCGAAGTGGCGCTGGCCGAGGGTGCGCTTGGCGGCCTCGCGCACGGTCGCGAAGGCCGGCACCAGGATATCGTCCAGCGTCTTGCCGGCGGCCAACTGGGTCCTGAATTCCTCGGTGCGGGCCCGCAGCGCCTCGTCCGACAGCGCCGCGAGCTCCGGCTCCAGCGCGTTGATGGCGGCAACCTGCGGCTGGTAGGCGCGGATCCGCCGATCGTTGGCGCTGCCAAAAAACTTGCGCGCAAGGCCCGCAATCATCGTCGGAAATTCCCTTCTAAAGGCGGCGCTGCAAAACGGTCCTGGATAACGCGGGGAGGCGCTCTGGATCGACCGGGATTGCGGCACTTTCAGGTCCGCCCCCGCTCAAGCGCGGCGGCTCCGCGCGGCTGCCGAGCGGAGTTTGCGACAGATATGAAGGGGTTCAACCCTTGTCAATGTAACGCGCTGGCTCACCAACCCGGCCTCGGCAAGCCCGCGCGGCAGTTTTATGGGGCCGACACGGCCTGCTCAGGGATAGTGGACCGGCGGAGGTGGGGGTTCGGGGAGCGGGATGAACTCGGTCTCGCCCGGAACGCTGTCGAAGCGCGCCTGCTTCCAGTCCGCCTTGGCCTGCTCGATGCGGTCCTGGCGCGAGGAGACGAAATTCCACCAGATATGGCGGGGCCCGTCCATCGGCTCGCCGCCGAGCGCCATCAGCCGGGCCTTGGTCTTGGCCCGCACCGTGATGCGGTCGCCGGGACGGAAGACCAGCAGGTTGTTGGGCCCGAACACGTCACCGGCGATCTCGATCTCGCCCGAGACCGTGTAGATCGCCCGCTCGTCGTAATCGGGATCGAGCGGAAAGGCGGCGCCGGCGTCCAGCGAGACGTCGGCATAGAAGGTCGGGGTCGACGCCTTCACCGGCGAGGTGGCGCCGAGCACCGATCCGACAATGACGCGGACCGCTTTGCCTTCGGCCGAGATCACCGGCATCTGATCGGCGCCGTAATGCACGAAGTCCGGCGCGTTCTCCTCGTCCTTGGCCGAAAGCGCCACCCAGCTCTGGATTCCGAACAGCTGCGAACCGGTCGAGCGCAGCGCCGGCGGCGTGCGCTCCGAATGGACGATGCCGCGCCCCGCCGTCATCCAGTTCAACTCGCCCGGCCGGATCGGCAGGATGGTGCCGAGCGAATCGCGATGCATGATCTCGCCGTCGAACAGGTAGGTGACGGTGGAGAGCCCGATATGCGGATGCGGACGCACGTCGATGCCGGCCCCGAGCAGGAACTCCGACGGCCCCATCTGGTCGAAGAAGATGAACGGGCCGACCATGCGCTTCTGCGCCGACGGCAGCGCACGCCGCACCGAGAAGCCGCCGAGATCGCGGCTGCGCGGCACGATCAC
>DASWSO010000738.1:0-2091 GCA_036402635.1 Xanthobacteraceae bacterium | reverse complement strand
AATGAGAGCGGCCGCGCCATCAGCTTTGGAACAGATGGCTCAACCGGCCTCAGCGCCATCGCCAGTTCTCCGGCCTATGCGGCTCGCGGTGAGCAGCGCACGTAGACCGAAATACCGTAGCGTCCCGCAATTTCCGGATTCATCCAGCGGAGCGTGAGCACACGCCCGTCGAACGAGACGATCTCGCGATCGTCGTCGCCGGGCGCTGGGCCTTCGGGTCCCAGGTAACGACGTCCGTCTGCTCCAGCCTTGGTGTACAGCTCGACCGCCTCCTTCTGGTCGGCAAGGTGCATCAGCGCGCCGCCTGCCGGTCCGCGTCCGATCGTGTAGGGCTGATTGCAGTGGCCGCGCGCCTGGGTCACGGTCCGGGTGCGGTCGGCCTCCTTGTGGTAGGACGCAAAGCCCCAGCGCCCGACCAGGTCGCCCGGCGAAATGCCCGGCGCGGGCGGCGCGTTGACGAGCGCAGGTGCGGTCACCACCGGAGCCGAGGGGGTGGTGGCGCAGCCCGCCGTCGCGACTGCCATAGCAGTCGCCAAGAGGACCAGGGGACGTCGCATTGGGGCTCCTTCCGTCGGTGCCTGAGTTCGGGCCAACTTAACAACAGGCGCCGGCGTCCGTTGCGCGTCCGCGGCAACACGCGCGAACGAAAGTACGGCCGCTCTCGGGCAATACCGTGGCAGGAGTTCGGTGGCTGGTACGCATTGCTCCGGCGGCCACCCACCTTGCCGGTTGTGAGCGTCGCACCTCGTACCGCGGTCAATTCAAGACGACCTTCCGCCGTGCTACGGTGCGTCCAGATGCCGACCAGCCGGAGAGCCAGGCATGGCCGAGCCGCAGCTCCGCCGGATGACCCAGGACGAATTCTTCGCCTGGCAGCAAAATCAGGATGAGCTTTACGAGCTCGTCGACGGCCTGCCGGTGCCGCGCTGGAAGATGATGACCGGCGCTTCCCGCGCGCACGATCGTGTGGTGGTGAACATCATAGCATCGCTTCACGCCAAGCTACGAGGCAGTCGTTGCCAGCCCACGACCGATGACCTAGCCGTTCGTCTTCCGGCCGGAAATGTCCGGCGTCCTGACGTCACTGTCGAATGTGGCCAGGGTGAGCGCACGGATGTGGCGGTTACCGAACCGCGGGTGATCATCGAAGTTCTTTCACCAAGCACCATGAACTTCGATCGGATCCGTAAGCTGCCGGAGTACCAGACGATCTCCACCGTTTCACATATCCTCATTGTGGACACGGAGGCTCCGCGCGTCGATCTGTGGTCGCGCGGCCAAGCCGGATGGACGCAGGCCAAATTCGATGGGCTGGCCGCAGTCGTGGAGCTGCCCGCGATCCGCGCTTCGCTTAGCCTTGCCGATGTGTTCGAGGGACTCGAGTTCGACCCCTGATACGCGGTGGCCTTTGCGGTTGAAGGCGGTGCCGTCGCCTTATCCGCCCCCGCTCAAGCCAGCCAGCGCTTGCGGCGCTTGTAGTGCTTCACGTCGCGGAACGACTTGCGCTAGCCCTCGGCGACGCCGAGGTAGAATTCCTTTACGTCCTCGTTCTCGCGCAACGCCTTGGCATCGCCGTCGAGCACCACGCGGCCGTTCTCCAGGATATAGCCGTAGCGCGCGTATTTCAGCGCCATATTGGTGTTCTGCTCGGCCAGCAGGAATGAGACGCCTTCCTGCTCGTTGAGCATCTGCACGATCTCAAAAATCTCGCCGACGATCTGCGGCGCCAGCCCCATCGAGGGCTCGTCGAGCAGGATCATCTTCGGCCGCGACATCAGTGCGCGTCCGATCGCGCACATCTGTTGCTCGCCGCCGGAGGTGTAGCCGGCGAGCGCGTGGCGGCGCTCGCGCAGGCGCGGGAAGTAGCCGTAGACGCGCTCGAGATCGGCGCGGATCGCCGCCTTGCCGTCCCGCCGCGTGAAGGCACCGGTCAGCAGGTTCTCCTCCACGGTCAGGTGGCCGAAGCAGTGGCGGCCCTCCATCACCTGCACGCAGCCGCGGCGCACCAGCTCGTTTGGCGAGCGCGCCTGCACCTCCTCGCCGTCGAACAGGATCGAACCTTTGGTGACCTCGCCGCGCTCGGAATGCAGC
>DASWSO010000737.1:0-1649 GCA_036402635.1 Xanthobacteraceae bacterium | reverse complement strand
GGCGTGCTCGCGGCCATGCCGGCGTTGGCACAGCCCGTCACCACCGACGAGTTCGTCCGCAAAGCCGCGATCAGCGACATGTTCGAGGTGGAATCGAGCCGGCTCGCGCTCGAGAAGCAGCCGGACAAGGACACCAAGCCGTTCGCGCGCCACATGGTGAAGGACCACACCAAGACCTCGAAGGAGCTGAAGAGCCTGATCGAGAAGAAGAAGATCAACGCACAGCTGCCGACCGCGATGGACGACGAGCACAAGAACCAGCTCGACCGGCTGCGCGCGCTCAACGGCAAGGAGTTCGACACGGCCTACGACCAGGCGCAGCTCAAGGGTCACCAGGAGGCGGTGGCGCTGTTCACGCGCTATTCCGAGAGCGGCGACAACCCCGACCTGAAGACCTGGGCGGCGAAGACGCTGCCGAACCTGAAGAAGCACCTCGACATGGCGGGCAAGCTGAAATAGCGCTCGCCGCCTCGGCGCATGGAAAACCGGCCGCGCCAGCGGCCGGTTTTGTGTTGCGCCGCGCCGGTCCGGTGGCGAAAGCGCCGCTGCCGCGGTAATGTGCGGCCTTCAGCAGCATTTGTCCGTCGCACCCATGAGAAGGACACCGGAAGGCCGCGCATGACCAGGCTCAGCATCAACGGAGCGTCGCACGCGGTGGAGGCGGATGCCGACATGCCGCTGCTGTGGGTGATCCGCGAGCGCATCGGCCTCACCGGCACGAAGTACGGCTGCGGGATCGCGCAATGCGGCGCCTGCTCGGTGCACATCAACGGCGAAGTGCAGCGCTCCTGCGCGATCCGCTTCGGCGATTTGAAGGAAACCGACCGCATCGTCACCATCGAAGGGCTCGCCGCGGACGCGTCGCATCCGGTGCAGCGGGCGTGGATCGAGTTCGACGTGCCGCAATGCGGCTACTGCCAGTCGGGACAGATCATGGCGGCCGCGGCGCTGCTCGAACGCACGTCGACGCCGACCGACCGCGACATCGACGAGGCGATGACCAACATCTGCCGCTGCGGCACCTATCAGCGCATCCGCGCGGCGGTGCACCGCGCCGCCGAGATGGTCTCGGCTGTCGTCCCCGCGAAGGCGGGGACCCGGTAACCGCCGGCCCCCGCCAGTTCTGCCTCGCCACTCCGAGATCGACCCAGTCCTGCATTGACGCGGCTCTGATGTAAATGTTATACACATTTACATGAGGGGGAGGCCCACATGTCGCTCACGCCGCTGCTCAATGCTCCACTCGTCATCCAGGTCCACGCCGTAGCCGCGCTCGCCGCATTCGGGCTCGGCGTGGTGCAGCTCACCGCCCGCAAGGGCACGATCCCGCACCGGACCTTCGGCTGGATCTGGGTCGCGCTGATGACAGTGGTGGCGGTGAGCTCGTTCGCCATCCACGATATCCGGCTGTGGGGGCCCTGGAGCCCGATCCACATCCTTTCGATCACGGCCTTGATCACGCTCGTCGTCGGCATCCGGCACGCGCGGCGCCATGCGGTACGCCGCCATCGTCAGGTGATGATCGGCCTGTTCGCAGGCGCGCTGGTGGTGGCCGGGCTGTTCACTTTCGTTCCCGGCCGCATCATGCACGCCGTGATGTTCGGCCCGCAAAGCAGCGCGACGCACTAGCCCCAGAACGCGCTGCGTAC
>DASWSO010000736.1:0-3170 GCA_036402635.1 Xanthobacteraceae bacterium | reverse complement strand
TCTACCTTGCGGCGCGGACGCTGATCCGAAGACCGCCGCTGGCCGACGCCAGATGGCTTTACGTGGCGTTGGCGGGCTGGGTCGCTGCGCAAATCGTCGCCTTGGCATACGGCCGCGCGGTCTGGACCGAGGCGCCGCGCTACCGCGACATCCTTGCGGTCAATGTGATCCTGAACTTCGCCAGCCTGTTGTGGATCGGTTCGCGGGATGCCGTGAAGGCGCCCCGCATGGTCGTGCTTTCGGCGCTGCTCTGGACGGTCCCGGTTGTCTCGATGCTTTCCTGGCGTGCGCTTGCAAAATTACCTGCCGAGATCGTCGAGAGGGCGGCGACCAGCCGGATCCAGACCGCAAACCTGCGTGCCTTTCTGGCGACCGGCGACATGTCGGCGCTCTCGGGCAAGCCGTTCCTGCATATCCCCTATCCGACACCGGAGCGGCTGGCCGCGATCAGCGGTGATCCGACCATCCGCGCCATCCTGCATCCGTCGCTGACCGGCAACACCGCTCCCGACAACCGCGCTCGCCTCCGCCTCGGCTGGCTCCGCGTCGACGGCCTGGATGCGGTTCAGACATGGCTGCTGGAACGGGGCGGAGCCATCCTCGGGGTCGGCGTCGGCCTGCTGCTCTGGCTCGGCATCTTTGCCACTGTTTCGCTGCGGCAACAGGACCGAAACGGCGGCCCGGAGTGAGAGCGACGCGCCGGTTTGGCTTGAGCGTCCCCTCCGGGATGCCCAGCCATCATGGGCTCCGCACCGCGCCATGCTTGTCCACCGCTGCCACCACAACTTTTCGGCGGTGACGTTCTGTGTTAAGCGTCGGCTTGATCCGACCGAGGCCGTATGCCGTCCCCGACCCCGCACAGCCGCCGCTTTCAGCTGATCCTGATCAAGCCGTCGCATTACGACGACGACGGCTATGTGCTGCAATGGTGGCGCTCTTACATACCCTCGAACTCGCTCGCCGCAGTGCGCACGCTGGCCGAGGACGTATCGCAGCGGCGCGTGCTCGGCCCCGATGTCGATTGCGACATCACCGCCATCGATGAAACCAACGCGCGCGTCGATATCGATGCAATCATCCGCCAGCTGGGCCGGCACGGCGGCTTTGGGCTGGTCGGCCTGGTCGGAGTGCAATCGAATCAGTTTCCGCGTGCGCTGGACATCGCGCGACCGCTGCGCGCGGCCGGCATTCCGGTCGTGATCGGCGGCTTCCATGTTTCCGGCTGCCTGGCGATGCTGCCGGGGATCCAGGTGGACATGCAGGTTGCGCTCGACCTCGGCTGCAGCTTGTTCGCCGGCGAGGCGGAAGGCCGCATGGATCGGGTGCTCGCGGATGCGGCAGCCGGTATGCTGCAGCCGATCTACAACTACCTCAGCGATCTGCCGGCTTTGGAGTCCGCCCCGACGCCATACCTGCCGCGGACCGCGGTCAGCCGCACCATCGGGGAGTATGCAAGCTTCGACGCAGGTCGCGGCTGTCCATTCCAGTGTTCGTTCTGCACCATCATCAACGTGCAGGGCCGCAAGTCGCGGTACCGCTCTCCCGACGACATCGAGCGGCTGGTGCGCGAGCACTGGGATGTAGGCATCCGGCACTTTTTCATCACCGACGATAATTTCGCCCGGAACAAGGACTGGGAAGGGATTTTCGACCGGCTGATCCTGCTGCGCGAGCGCGACGGCATCAACCTGAAGCTGATCATCCAGGTCGACACGCTCTGCCACAGGATTCCGAACTTCATCGTGAAATCCGCGCGCGCCGGAGTGATCCGCGTCTTCATCGGACTGGAGAACATCAATCCGGCGAACCTGCAGAGCGCGAAGAAGCGGCAGAACAAGATCACCGAATATCGCACCATGCTGCTCGCCTGGAAGAAGGTGGGCGTGATGACCTATGCCGGCTACATCCTCGGTTTCCCCAGCGACACACCGGAGTCGATCCGCGAGGACATCGAGATCATCAAGAACGAGCTGCCGCTCGATCTGCTGGAATTCTTCGTCCTCACGCCACTGCCGGGCTCGGAAGACCACAAGGTGCTGTGGCAGCAGGGCGCCTGGATGGACCCGGACATGAACAAGTACGACCTGGAACACCCGGTCGCCGAGCACGCCCGGATGACCATGCAGCAGCTGGCGGAGGTCTATCGCGCCGCTTGGGAGGCGTACTACACGCCGGAGCATCTGGAGACGATCCTTCGCCGCGCCGCCGCAACCGGGACCGGGCTATCGCGGCTCGCCGGTCAGCTCTTTCTGTTCTCGAACTACGTTCGGGTCGAGAACGCGCATCCGCTGCAGGGCGGGCTGCTTCGGCTGAAATATCGGCGCGATCGGCGGCCGGGCTTTGGGATCGAGCCGGTCTGGTCGTTCTACCCGCAGGTCTGGACCGAAACCCTGCTCAAGGTCTCGCGGCACCTGCGGCATTGGCTCTGGATCGATCAACTGCGCCGGCGGATATCGCGCGAGCCGGATCTGACCTCCTACAGCGACAAGGCGCTCACTGCCGTCGAGGCCGACGAGACGGATGTGCTGCAGCTTTTCACCCACAACCAATCGGCGCGCGACGAAGTGGTCCACGTGCGCAAGATCGCCGCGCTCACCGGCCATTAGCGGCGCGCCGCGCGCTTTAAGCTATCGGCGCCAGACCACCACGCTGCTCAAGGCGTAGTTCCACACCGCTCCAACGATCGAGCCGGCCAAGCCGGCCAGCCACCAGATCGGCTCGTTGCTGTAGAGCCAGGTGGCTATTCCGATATTGCTGAACGCCCCGATCGCGCAGATCGCATAGAATGCAAACAGGCCGCGGACGACGGCGAGCCCGCGCAGGCGCTGATCGCGATAGGTGAGGCGGTTGTTGAGAAAGAAGTTGCTGGTCATGGCAACCAGCGTCGCGAGCGACTGCGCGGCCGGGAAGCTCAAGCCTAGTCCCGCCAATGCGAGCTTCAGCACGGCGAGATGCACCCCCACGCCGATCGCCCCCACCAGGACGAAGCTGAGGAAGCGCACAGGCACGAGGTTGCCGCTCGCCTTGAGCAACAAGAGGCCGAGGAAGTCGAGCGCGACCTGGCTGTCGAGCTTGCTGTCGCCATGCAGGCGCGCGCGAAACTCGTACGGTATCTCGGCGACGCGCACTTTTCCGCGCGCGGATGCGAGGATGTCGGCGAGGATCTTGAA
>DASWSO010000735.1:0-1815 GCA_036402635.1 Xanthobacteraceae bacterium | reverse complement strand
GTAGCGCATTTCACGCTCTGCGTAATCCGGAAATAGCCTCCGCACGCGCGAGTCTCCGGCGAGGAAAGCCTTCGGCGGCTTGTACGCCAGCAGTGCGTCGATGCCGCCCTTGAGCAGCATGTCGGAGAGCAACGCGCTGTCCGGCGCGCGCTCGACCGTGAAGCCGGGCGGCAGATCCGGAATCGGGATGGCGTCGCGCTCGCGCTCGTCCACGTCGCCGACCACCCATTGGATCGCGTCGGCAGGGACCCCGAATTCGTCCGACAGGACGCCGCGCGCGACCACTGCCGCAGTCATGGAATATTCCCGCACGCCGACGCGCCGGCCTTTCAAGTCCGCGGGCGTTCCGATGCCGCTATCGGCGTTCACGAACCAGGCGCCGTGGCGGAAGCTACGGCTCGGAAAGATCGGCAGGCCGACATAGGCGCAGTCGCCGGCGGCGGTCTGCTTCAGGTAGTTGCTGAACGAGAGCTCGCTGACGTCGAATTCGGCGCCGCCGAGCGCCCGCGCGAACATCGTCTCGATCGGCATCTCGGAGAGCCAGACCGGCTCGCATCCTTCCACCTTGACGCGGCCATCCAGCAGCGGGCGCGTGCGGTCGTAGCCCCAGACCGCGATACTCGGCCGCAGCCGCGTCACCCGGCCGCTCCGGCCAGCGCCACGCACTCGATCTCGCAGCCGTTGCCGAAGCGAAGCTGCATCGACCAGGCGGTGCGGGCTGGCGGATCGACCGGAAAGAACTCACGGTAGACGCGATCCATCTCGTCGAGATCCGCGATGTCGGCCAGCACCACCTGCACCCGCACGACGCGTTCGAGCGAGGAGCCGGCGGATTCCAGCATGTGCTTCACGTTACCGAGCGTGGTGCGGACCTGCTCGCCGATCGGCCCGTGATCGCGCTCGCCGGTGTTTGGATTGATCGGCCCCATGCCGGACAGGAAGATGTAGTCGCCGATGCGCACCCCCGGCACGTGCGGGAGATTGGCATTGCGCGAGACGTTGAGGATCTGGTTCTGCGGCTGGACGACGGAACGGGACAGCTTTTCGCTCATGCGCTCACGCCAACGCCGTGCATTCGATGATGACCTTCACGCCGTCAGGCAGACGCGCGCCGCACACGGTGCGCGCCGGCGGCGGATCCGGAAAGAAACGCGCATAGACTTCGTTCATGTTGGGCGCTTCCAGCATGCTGTGCAGCAGCACGTTGACCTTCACGACCTTGCGCAGCGAGGAGCCGGCGGCTTCGAGCAGCGCGCCCAGATTGCTGAGGATCTGGCGCGTCTCGCTGGCCACGGTACCCGGCACGGGCGCGCCGGTTGCCGGGTCGACCGACGTCAGGCCGGCGACGAAGATGAAGTCGCCGCCGCGCACCACGGCCGACGACGGCCGGTTGAGGGCGCGACGCGGGTCCAGCCCTGGCGCAGGCGCCGCGATCGCTTCACGTTTGAGAGCCATTGCATTTCCAATAGTCAGGCGGCCGCGAGCGCGTCGATCTGAATCTTGAACCCGGCCTCGATCTGCGCCGTCCATACGGTGCGGGCCGGCGGACCGTTCGCGACGTATTGCCGGTACACGCGGTTGAGCACGTCGTATTCGATGCTGTCGTAGATCAGTGCATGCACCTGCACCAGCCGGTCGAGCGAGGAACCGGCCGATTCCAGCAGCAGCTTCAAGTTGCCGAAGATGCAGTGCGCCTCGCTGGTCAGCGTTCCGTGCTGGCGCTCGCCGGTTTCCGGATCGATCGGCAGCATGCCGGAGCAGAAGATCAGGCCGCCGGCGCGGACCGCGAGCGACTGGTGGTGGCCGTAGTGCGTC
>DASWSO010000734.1:0-2844 GCA_036402635.1 Xanthobacteraceae bacterium | reverse complement strand
CCGAGCGCGTGTTCGAGACCGGCCCGCTTGCGCCGCCGCTCGCCGCCTCGATGGCGATTCCCGGCCTGGTCCATCCCGTGGAGATCGATGGCCGCGTGCTGGTGGACGGTGCGGCGGTCAATCCGCTGCCGTTCGACCTGGTGCGCGGGCGGGCGGAGGTGATCGTCGCAGTCGACGCCTCGCTCGGAGCGGCGGAGCCGGGCGGTGCCCCATCGCCGCTGGAGGCGCTCTGGGCCACCATCCAGGTCATGGGCCATGCGCTGGTGGTGGAGAAGCTCAAGCAAGGCAGCCCCGACCTGTTGCTTCGGCCCAAGGTCGGCGGCTTCCGCCTGCTCGACTTCGCCGCCGTAAGCGCGATCCTGAGGGTGGGGGATAGCATAAAGGATGAGGTGAAAACGCGTGTGCGGGAGCTTGTCGGCCGCTCGTCCGTGTGCAACTAGAAGCTGAAAATGGGGGCGAATCGCAACATGGCTGATCGTACCAAGGAGTTGGATGGCCGGGTCGCGGTGGTGACCGGCGCAGGGCGGAACATCGGGCGCGCGATCGCGCTGGAACTGTCCGCGGCGGGAGCAAGCGTGGTGGTCAATGCACGCGCCAACAAGGCCGAGGCGGAGGCGCTCGCCGAAGAAATCGAGGCGAAAGGCGGCCGCGCCGCCGTGGTGTTGGGCGATGTCGGAGACCCGGAGACCGGCACCAGGATCGCCAAGGGTGCGGCGGAGACATTCGGCCGCATCGACATTCTGGTGAACAATGCCGCCATCCGGCGCGAAACCCCGATCGACGAGATGACGTACGCGGACTGGCGCGAGGTCACCGGAACCATCCTCGACGGCGCCTTCCTGTGCACCAAGGCCTGCCTGCCGCAACTGATCGGCAGTGATGGCGGCACAATCATCAACATGGGCGGGATGAGCGGGCACACCGGCGCGCGCGACCGCGCCCACGTGATTGCCGCCAAGTCGGGGCTGGTCGGCTTCACCCGCGCGCTGGCGCACGATCTGGCCGGCTACGGCATCACGGTGAACTGCGTCGTGCCTGGGCTGTTCGACACCGCTCGCGGCCCCATGGGGCCGCTGCCGCAGCATCACGCGTCGCATCAGACGCTGGTCGGCCGCAAGGGCAGGCCGGCCGAACTGGCGAGCTTTATCCGGTTTCTCTGCGGGCCTGACGCGCGCTACATCACGGGGCAGACGCTGCACGCCAACGGCGGCGCCTATCTGGGCTGACGCCCCGGGCTTTTAGGACCCGGCGATCTCGGCTAGAAAAGGCAAACCCCGCCCAGTCCGGTCAAGCCAGAGCGCCGAGGAGAGCCCCATGCGCGACGTGTACATCTGCGATGCGGTGCGAACCCCGATCGGCCGCTACGGCGGAGCGCTCGCCAAGGTGCGCACCGACGACCTCGCGACGGTTCCGCTCAAGGCGCTGATGGCGCGCAATCCGAAAGTCGACTGGGACAAGGTGGACGAGGTTTTCCTCGGCTGCGTCAACCAGGCCGGCGAGGACAACCGCAACGTCGCCCGCATGGCGCTGCTGCTCTCGGGCCTGCCGTCTTCGGTGCCGGGCGTGACGCTCAACCGCCTCTGCGCCTCCGGGCTGGAGGCGGTCGGCGAAGCCGCCCGCGCGATCAAGCTCGGCGAGATGGATCTGGCGATCGCCGGCGGTGTCGAGTCGATGACGCGGGCGCCGTTCGTGATGCCGAAGGCAACGGAAGCGTTCTCGCGCACCAACGAGGTCTA
This sequence comes from Xanthobacteraceae bacterium, assembly GCA_036402635.1. Lineage (GTDB taxonomy): Bacteria > Pseudomonadota > Alphaproteobacteria > Rhizobiales > Xanthobacteraceae > DASWSO01. The sequence continues at coordinate 1,108 of DASWSO010000734.1, read as the reverse complement.
TGACACCACCATCGGCTGGCGCTTCGTCAATCCGGCGATGGAGAAGCAATACGGCACCGACTCGATGCCGGATACGGCCGAGAACGTCGCGGAGGAATTCCAGGTCACCCGCGCCGACCAGGACGCGTTCGCTGTGCGCTCGCAGCAGCGCGCCGGCCGGGCGATGGCGTCCGGTTACTACGCCGAGGAGATCGTGCCGGTGGAAGCGCCCGGCGGCCGCGCCGGTCCGATCCGGGTCGACAAGGACGAACATCCGCGCCCCGAAACCGACCTCGCCAGCCTCGCCAAGCTGAAGACGCCGTTCCGCAATCCCGGCACCGTCACCGCCGGCAACGCCTCCGGCGTCAACGACGGCGCCGCGGCCATCATCCTGGCCTCGGAGGAAGCTGCGAAGGAGCACGGGTTGACGCCGCGGGCGCGTGTCCTCGGCATGGCCTCGGCCGGCGTGTCGCCGCGCACGATGGGCATCGGCCCGGTGCCGGCGACGCAGAAACTGATGGCGCGCAACGGCTGGAAGATCAGCGACTTCGATCTGATCGAGCTGAACGAGGCGTTCGCCGCGCAGGCGCTCGCGGTGCTGCGCCAACTCGGCGTGGCCGACGACGCCGACTACGTCAACCCGAACGGCGGCGCGATCGCACTCGGCCATCCGCTCGGCATGTCGGGCGCGCGGCTCGCGCTCACCGCGACGCATCAGCTCGAGAAGATGCAGGGAAAGCGCGCGCTGGCGACGCTCTGCGTCGGGGTCGGCCAAGGCCTGTCGCTGGCGATCGAGCGGGTGCAGTGAGAAGCGAATGGTGAGTAGCGAATAGCGAATGGATAGCGCTCAACTATTCGCCGTTCGCTACTTTGATAGCCGCAACCGCATTGAAAGCGTCAATCATGGCAACCGCTCGATCGCGCTGCCGGACGCCGTCGAAAAGGCCGTGCTGGCCGCCGCCTAGCGCGACGGGAAGCGAGAGGAGCCGGCTCGAGATGACCACCACCTATCCACGGGAAAGCCTGAAGGATCATCCGGCCTACGACTTCGCCGGTTATCGCAGCACTGCGAAACGCGCGCCGCAGCGGCCGCTGGTGATCCTGCCGCCCACGCTTTCGGAGCTAAGCG
>DASWSO010000733.1:0-1700 GCA_036402635.1 Xanthobacteraceae bacterium | reverse complement strand
TCGCGTTCTTGCGGCGGATCACCACGTCGTCGCTGACCGCATAACGGCCGCCGCGCACATAGGTGCGGCTGCCGCCGACCCCGACGCGGGTGCGGATGCTGGTGCGGCTGCGCTCGCTGGTGCGGGTGGTGGCGCTGTCGCGGTCACGGGCGCCGCCTGCGACGTTGTCGCGGCTGGAGCCGCGCTCGCCGCTGGAGGCGCGATCGCCGGCTTGGCCGCCGCGCGCGCTATCGGAACCCTGCGCCCGTGGGCTACTGCCGGAGCCCTGTCCAGTGGTGGCCGCACCGCCGCCTTGTGACGTGCTCGTGCCTGAACGCTGCGTGTCGCCGGCGCTGCTGCCGCCCGCGCTGCCGCCGCCGCCGCTGCTGCCGCCGGCCGATGGCTGCGACGCCTGAGCGAGAAGGATGCGGCCGGCCGCGGTGTCGGCCGCTACGGGCGCGGCAAGGCCGAGCGCCGTCGCTGCCGCGATGGCCAGTGCGAATGTCTTCATTGAATGATCCTCCGAGGGATACTGCTGACGCGTTGCCCCACGCTCCGACAATTCGATGCAGGGCACTTCGGTTGCGCTCCGGACCTCGCTTTTGTTCAATCTGAACAGGCGTTTATGTTTAGCGCGCTGAACCTTAACAACGGTTCATAATGCGCACGCTTTTGGCATCGTCTTACCCGCAAGACCGGGAACCGACCGCGCCCGGCGCGGATTGACGCGGCAGGGCTCAACGTTTTGGAGGACACTATGCGTCGCATCCTGTTGGCCGCGGCTTCGGCCGCCACGCTGTCGCTGTTCGCCGGCGGCGCTCACGCCGGAACCTTGGCGTCCGGGCTGCGCGGCGCGGCCGCCGAGCTGGACGGCGTCACCCCGGTGGCACGCGTGTGCCGCGAAGTCTGCCGCGGCGGCGTCTGCCGCGAGCGCTGCTTCAACCGCGCCGACTACGACAACGACGGCTACGTCGAGCGGCGGGTTTATCGCGAATATTCACCGGCGCCGCGCACGTATTACGGCGGCGGCGGATATTACGACCCGGCGCCGGGCGTCGGCATCTACGGGCCGGGGATCGGCATCGAGCTCGGACCCCGCTGGTAGGCGACTTCAGCCTTCGGTCGCTTGAGTGCGGAAAAGCCCCGGCGCGGCGCCGGGGCTTTTTCGTGTCTCGCGTTGAGGCGGAATTCACTGCGGCAAGTCGCGCCCACGGCAAACGGGAACCCGGGTTTCGGCTTTGGCGTTTGCTCGACATCCACAACCGAGGAGACTGAGCGATATGCGCAAACTCTTGACCGCCGCCGTTCTCACCGCCGCCTTCGCGGCTCCCGCCATGGCGCAGGAATTCTACATCGTGCAGGACACGGCGACGAAGCGCTGCCAGATCGTCGAGCAGAAGCCGACGACCACCACCACCACGGTGATCGGCAACGGCATGTACAAGACTCGCGTCGAAGCCGAGAACGAGCTGAAGACCGTGAAGGTGTGCGAGGGCGGCAACGTCGGCACCTCCACCACCACGACCACGATCAACCGCTGATCGCCGCCCGGAAGCTGAATGCGGAGAGGCCGCCTGCGGGCGGCCTCTTTGTTTTCGCTTTGCTGTCTAGGGTCGGTCTTCAAGAGCCGTCATGCCGGGCCCTGTCCCGGGCATCCACGTCTGCCTTGGTACTTTGACCGGAGGCGACAACGTGGGTGGCCGGACAAGTCCGGCCACGCC
>DASWSO010000732.1:0-2425 GCA_036402635.1 Xanthobacteraceae bacterium | reverse complement strand
GCGGCGCGGCGCCGCTGCAGGATCCAGCGCTTGACGTCGCGGAACGTCTCGGCCGGCTTCGCCGCCAGCGCCGCCGCACGTGCTTCCGCCTCTTCGGCCAGACGGTCGGGCGGCACCACCGCGTGCACCAGCCCGCGCTGCAAGGCTTCCGCCGCCATCACGCGGCGGCCGGTGAGCACCAGGTCGTTGGCCAGGCCGTCTCCGGCCAGCACGGCCACCAATGTGTGCCCGAGAAACGTCGCGATGCCGATATCGATCTCCGGCAGCGTCAGCGTCGCATGCTCGGCCGCCGCCACCTGATCGGCATGCAGCGCCAGCATCAGGCCGGCGCCCATCGCGACGCCGTTGAGCGCGACCACGAGCGGCTTCTCGAACCCCAACAGCGCGCCCGTATAGGCGCGCGATTCCTCTCGCCTCTGCCGGTTGAGTGCGTCGAGCGGAAGGTTGTGCGGATTCTTGAGATCGCGGCCGGCCGAGAAGATGCGCTCGCCGGCGCCGGTCAGGATCACGGCCCGGATATCGTCGCTCCGGCTCGCTTGCGCGAGGCCGGAGACGATGCCTTGGGTGACGACATCGTTGATCGCGTTGGCGGCACGCGGCCGGTTGATGGTCAGGCGCAGCAGCGGGCCGATCCGCTCCGACAGGAACTCGGGTTCCAAGTCCGTCACCGCCGCCTCCCGAACTGGCTGTTTCGAGCGCGCTTCGCCGCCGCCGAACGGCTGCAGCGTTGTCCGTCAGCGCAGCAGATGGCGCGCGATCTGGATGCGCTGAATCTCCGACGTGCCTTCGCCGATCCGGAACGCGCGCGAGTCGCGGAACATGCGCTCGATCGGAAAATCGGTGGTAATGCCGGCGGCCCCGAAGATCTGCAGCACCTTGTCGGCGGCGCGGAACGCCATCTCGCTGGCGAAATACTTCGCGCGCGATGCGGCGATGCGCATGTCCGGCCGGTCGTTGTCGGCCGCATCGGCGGCGGCGTAGACCAGCAGGCGCGAGGCTTCCAGCTCGCAGTCGATATCGGCGAGCATGAACTGGATGGCCTGGTGATCGGCGAGCCGCTTGCCGAAGGTCTTCCGCTGCTTCGCATAGTCGCGGCCGTGGTCGCGCAGCTCATCTCCCATCCCGACATAGATGCCGCCGAGATGGATGCGCGTGTAGTTGATCGCCAGCATGATCAGCTCGAAGCCGCCATTGACCTCGCCGATGATGCAGTGGTCCGGAACCTTGCAGTCCTCCAGCGAGAACTGGCAGAACTCCGCGCCGCGCCAGCCCATCTTCTTGATGTTGCGCATGAAGTGAAAGCCGGGATTGGCCTTGTCGACGATGAACAGGGTGAAGCGCCCCTGCAGCGGAGCCGACGGATCGGTGGCCGCGACCACGATCACCCAGTCGGCGATGTCGACATTGGAGACGTAGCACTTGCCGCCGTTGAGCACCCAGCCGCCGTCGACGCGCTTCGCCCGTGTCTTCATGGCGCCGACGTCGGAGCCGCCCTCCGGCTCGGTCACCGCGTAAGTAACGAACTTCTCGCCTTTCACCAGCGGATCGAGAAACCAGTCGCGCTGGTCCGGGCTGCAGTATTTCAGCAGCGCCGGCAGATAGCCGGCGGTGCGGCTGAGCGCGATGGTGGTGCGGCCGAGCTCTTCGGCGACCACCACCTGGCCGAGCATGCTGAGGCCGCCGCCGCCGATCTCGGTCGGCAGGTTGTGCGCATAGATGCCGAGCTCGACCGCGCGCGCGCGCAAGCCGCGCAGCACCTGCGGATCGACCTTGCCGGCGTCCTCGATCCCCTTCTCGAGCGGGCGCAGATGTTTGTCGACGAAGCCGCGCACCGTGCTGCGCAGCAGCACCAGCTCTTCGGGGAAAGTGAAGTCCATGACTTGGCGGTCTCCATCGGACGTTTGATCGGCCACCCTTCCGCAGCGGTGCGGGAGGACGTGGCTCGCGTGATGCGTGCGGCAGCTGCCTCGTTCGAGCAACTTCTCGGCGACCTGAACGCAGGCACTCGGTTGGCGCCGAGGCGCGTTCGCCGAGGACGGGGTTGGCCGACAGGATGTGAGTTCAGGCGCTGCAATTGCGGGGGTGATTTGAACCAGACATCCGGCACGGTCAAGCGCTCGAAACATGCAGGCTGCACGCCGGTGTTGTGGCGCCTCTGCTGCAACGCTGCGTTTTTGATTTCGTGCAGGTCGGCGTGTATAGGGCGCAGCAACGCTGAAACAACGACCGGGGGGAAACATCGTGACCATGTGCATCGTAGACCGGCGGCTGACGCGTCGAGCAATCGGCGCGCTGACGCTGTGCGCGCTCGCGGCCTTCAGCTTGCCGCAGCCTGCCGGCGCTCAGGAATTCCCGAGCCAGACCATCAAGATCATCGTCCCCTACGGGCCGGGTGGGCCGACCGATGTGGTCGCGCGCTTGATCG
>DASWSO010000731.1:0-2938 GCA_036402635.1 Xanthobacteraceae bacterium | reverse complement strand
TCGAGCTGGTGTCGCTGCAGCTCGGGCTTGGCACCGACGAGCTTGCGCTCGCCGGCATTGCCGACATCAGCACGGCCGACGTGACCGAGGCGGCGGCACGCATGCGCGGGCTCGATCTGGTGATCTCCGTCGACACGATGGTGGCCCACCTCGCCGGCGCGCTCGGGCTCCCGACGTGGGTCTTGCTGCAGCAGCAATGCGACTGGCGCTGGATGAGCGCACGCAGCGACTCGCCCTGGTACCCGACCGCGCGATTGTTTCGGCAACCGCAGCAGGGCGACTGGGCGGGAGCGATCCACCTAGTGGTGGGTGCGCTACGCGACTTTTAAAACAGCAGTGTTCGCTACACGACTCCGAAGGGTAGTCGGACGCGCTAAACATACCGCTGAGTGTCAGCTATCCGACGTTTTTCGCGCTCCGATGCGGATCGCAACGAATATACGTTGCAGCGCCGGAACGCTCTCGCACACGCAACGTTCTTACCCCTGTGCCACGGTCTGCGCCGCGCGTGCCCGTTCGGGCTGTCTGTGCGGCGTCACGGTCATCGGGAAGAAAGCATGCGAGCTGCCGCTTCCTCCAATCACCAAGTTCGCGTCGGTCTGGTCGGTCTCGGCAATTGCGCTTCCTCCCTGGTGCAGGGGCTGACCTATTATCAGGATGCCGGCGCCAACGAGCCGGTACCCGGCCTGATGAACGTCGAGGTCGGCGGCTACCATGTCAGCGACATCCGCGTCGCCTCCGCCTTCGACGTGCACCGCGACAAGGTCGGGCGAGACGTCGCGGATGCGATCTTCGTTGCGCCCAACAACACGCATCGATTCGCCGAGGTGCCGCGCACCGGCGTGCGGGTCGAGCGCGGGCCGACGCTCGACGGCATCGGCCGCTATCTGCGCGACGAGATTCCGGAATCCGACGCCGCGGTCGCCAATGTCAGCCGCGTGCTGGAGGAGACGCGCACCGACGTGCTCGTTTCCTATCTGCCGGTCGGCTCGCAGCGCGCCACCGAGTTCTATGCCGAGCGCGCGCTGGAGGCCGGCTGCGCCTTCGTCAACTGCATCCCGGTGTTCATCGCCTCCAACCCGGAGTGGCGGCGGAAATTCGAGGATCGCAACCTTCCTTTGGTCGGCGACGACATCAAAAGCCAGGTCGGCGCCACCATCGTGCACCGCCTGCTGGCCAACCTGTTTCGCGAACGCGGCGTGCGGCTCGACCGCACCTATCAGCTCAACTTCGGCGGCAACACCGACTTCCAGAACATGCTTGAGCGCGAGCGCCTGGAATCGAAGAAGATATCCAAGACCCAGGCCGTCACCAGCCAGCTCGGCATGCCGATGGCGCCGGAGGACATTCACGTCGGCCCGAGCGATCACGTGCCGTGGCTCACCGACCGCAAGTGGGCCTATATCCGCATGGAAGGCACCACTTTTGGCGGCGTCCCGCTCAACGTCGAGCTGAAGCTGGAAGTGTGGGACTCGCCCAACTCGGCCGGCGTGGTGATCGACGCCCTGCGCTGCGCCAAGCTCGCCAAGGACCGCGGCATCGGCGGCGCGCTCACCGACGTGTCGAGCTATTTCATGAAGTCGCCGCCGCAACAGTTCACCGATGCCGAGGCGCGCGAGCGCACGATCCGTTTTATCAACGGCCGGAGCGCTTGAGCCGGAGGTGACGACGTTCTTCCTGATCCGCCATGCCGCGTACGGCTCGATGGAGGAAAGACTGGTGGGCCGCACTCCGCATCTCAGCCTCGATGCACGCGGGATCGCGCAGGCCGAGCGGCTTGCCACGCGGCTCGCGCGCGAAGGACTGAACGCCGTGCATGCGAGCCCGCGCGAGCGCACGGTCGAAACCGCCACGCCGATTGCGGCCCACGCTGGCGTGCCGCTCGAAACGGCGGCGGCGCTCGACGAGATCGATGTCGGCGAATGGACCGGTCTCACCTTCGCCGAGCTTGCCGGCGACCTGCGCTGGCGCGCCTGGAACGAGAGCCGCAGCGGCGCGCGTGCGCCCGGCGGCGAGAGCATGGCGGAGGTGCAGGCCCGCGCGGTGGCGCATGTCGAAGCGGCGCGCGTCGCGCATCCCGAGGGCCGGGTCGCGCTGGTCAGCCACGCCGACGTGCTGAAGGCGGTGATCCTGCACTACCTCGGCCTCTCGCTCGACGCGATCCACCGGATCGACATGGCCGCGGCCGGCATCAGCCGGCTCGTCGTCCGCAGCTGGGGCGGCAAGCTGGTCTCGCTCAACGAGAGCGTCGCATGAAGATCGTGATCTTCGGCCTCACCGTCACGTCGTCCTGGGGCAACGGCCACGCCACGCTGTGGCGCGGCCTCTGCCGCGCGCTGGCGCGCCAGGGCCACCGCATCGTGTTCTTCGAGCGCGACGTGCCCTACTACGCCGGCAACCGCGACCTCTGGCAGCTCGCCGGTACCGACATCGTGCTCTACGGCGACTGGGACGGCATCGTCTGGCGCGCGCGCCTCGATCTCGCCGACGCCGACGCCGCGATCGTCACCTCCTACTGCCCCGACGGGATCGCGGCCGGCGACCTGGTGCAGGAGGCGACACGCGGCCTGAAGGTGTTCTACGACCTCGATACGCCGGTGACGTTGTCGCGCCTGAGCCGCGGCGAAAGCCTGAGCTATATCGGCGCGCGCGGCCTCGCCGACTACGATCTGGTGCTCAGCTTCACCGGCGGCGCCGCGCTCGGCGAGCTGCAGGACCGGCTCGGCGCACGATGCGTCGCGCCGCTCTACGGCCATGTCGACCCGGACACGCATCGCCCGGTCGCATCGAACCAGACCTATCGGGCCGATCTCTCCTATCTCGGCACCTATGCGACCGACCGGCAGGCGGCGCTCGACGCCTTGTTCGTGCAGCCGGCGCGGCAGCGGCCGCAGCAGCGGTTCGTGATGGCGGGCGCGCAATACCCGCAGGACTTCCC
>DASWSO010000730.1:0-6037 GCA_036402635.1 Xanthobacteraceae bacterium | reverse complement strand
GCCGACCTGACCCGCAAGGACGTCGCGGGAATGCGCGCGCAGCTCCGGAAGTGCTGGCAGCTGCCGGGCGGGATCGCCTCTTCCTCGTCGACGCGGGTGGTGCTGCGCGTCGGCTTCGCGCCCAACGGCGGGTTGCGCGGCGACCCGATGCTGCTGGAAGCGAGCGCCTCCCGCGAAGGCCCGGCGGTGATGCAGGCGGCGCTGCGCGCCTTGCGCGATTGCCAGCCTTACGCTTCATTGCCGGCCGAGCGTTACGGCGAGTGGAAGGTGCTCGACCTCACCTTCTCGCCGCGCGAGATGTCCGGCAGCTAGCCCAATTTGGAAATGAAGATGTTGCGTGCCGTGAGATACCCGGCGTTCGCCGTTGCCATGCTGGCGGTGAGCATTGCCCATGCCGACCCGGAGGCGGAGACGGCCGCTTTGTTGCAGCGCTGGGCCGCCGCCTTCAACGCCGGCGACGTGGAACAGATGCTGCCGCTGTATGCGCCGGACGCGACACTGCTCGGCACCGGCAGCCCCGAGATGCTGTCGAAGGAGGAGGGCGTGCGCAGCTATTTCGCACGGCCGTTCAAGCGCAAGTACCAAGTGCGGATGGGCGGAACCGTGACGACCCGCTTGGCCGATAGGGTCCTGGTCGTGATCGGGGATTTCGAGTTTGTCGGCACGCGCGGGGACGGATCGGATTTCGTCACGCCGTCGCGCTACACCTTCGTGCTGGCGAAACAGGGCGCGGAGTGGCGCATCGTGCATCACCATTCCTCACCGCGCCCGCGGCCTCTGCACTAGTTGGCAGCCGTCCTCGGGCAAAGGAAAAGCCCGGCTCGCGCCGGGCTTCCGTCCATCACATTGCGTCGGATGCCGGTCAGTGCAGGCCGCCGAACATCCAGATCAGCAGGATGATCGGAAGCGGGATGCCGATCATCCAAAGAAGCAGGCCGCGTCCCATAATGATCCTCCGTCAGCATGTGGCACGGTCCGGCGCCACGGTCGGACGGATAACGTGCGGGAGCATCCTAGGTTCCGTCCCGGTGAGGCCTGCAAGGCCCGTTAACCTACCGGGATGACTGGCCATTTATCGTTGGCGCGGCAGCCGTCCTCGTGTTGTGATACGGATCGCAGCCCAGGCCATGTTGCAAGGAGCATCCGCATGCCGGAAGTCTACGTCCACGCCGTCAAGGGTCGCACCGCCGAGCAGAAGCGCGCGCTGATCAACGACATCACGCAATCGGTTGTGAAGAACTTCAACGTGCCGATCGAGGCCGTGCTGGTCGAGATCGTGGAATCCGAGCCCGCCAACAAGGCGAAGGGCGGCGTGCTGTTCAGCGAGCGCCGCTGAACACACCGTCGTGGAGGCCGCGCCGCTTTCGCAGCCTGCGCGCGGTCCCGCTTTGAGCCTGCGCCGTGCTTTCTTCTGAAGCCTTGAACCCGGCGGCGTGCCGGCGCGACCAAGCCTTGTGGAGCCGGAACCGCCGGTTCCGACAGGCGCGCGGCAACCTGGCGCGCGCCGCTCGGGGAGCACATCCATGCGCACGCTGTTCGTGGCTACCACCGCAGTGATCGCCATCGCCGGTATCGTGTTTGCGTCGCAGGGTCCCCGCCAAACCATCGCGGAGCCGGCCAGCGCCGTCTCGGTCATGCAATTGATGACCCAGCCGGGCGATCTTCCGATGCAGTCGTTCGAGGCGATTTGACCGGGATCGACCGGCAAAGCCGCTACTCCGGCTGGATGCCGGCTTCCCGCGTCACCTTGCCCCACTTCTCCACTTCCGCCTTGATGTATGCGGCGAACCTTTCCGGAGGACCGCCCTGGATCTCAATGCCGCTGGCGGCGAGCTTGGCGCGCACGTCCTCCGCGGCCAGCGCCTTGTTGATCTCGGCGTTGAGCTTGGCGACGATCTCCTTCGGCGTGCCGGCCGGCGCCAAAATGCCGCCCCACGTGTTGGCGTCGTAGCCGGGCAGCGCGGCTTCCGCGATCGTCGGCAATTCCGGCACCGAGGACGAGCGCTTCTCGGTCGTCACCGCCAAGCCGCGCACGCCGCCCGACTGCACGTGCGGCAGGATCGCCGTGACGGTGTCGAAGATCATCGCGGTGCGGCCGCCCAAGAGGTCCGGATGCGCGGCGGTGCTGCCGCGATAGGGCACGTGCAGCATCGTCACCCCGGCCATGCTCTTGAACAGCTCCGCCGCCATGTGCAGCGAGCTTCCGGTGCCGCTGGAGGCGAACACCGCCTTGTCCGGATTGGCCTTGATCCAGGCGATCAGCTCCGGAACGCTTTTCGCCGGCACGGCCGGGCTCACCGCCAGCAGCAGCGGCACCACGTGGGTGAACACCACCGGCTCGAAATCGCTGACCGGATCGTACGGCAGCGTCTTGTAGAGGTGCTTGTTGGTGGCGTGGCTGGAGGCGCAGATCAACAGCGTGTAGCCGTCGGGCGGGCTTTTCGCGACCACGTCGGTGCCGAGATTGTTGGCGGCGCCGGGCCGGTTCTCGACCACCACGGCCTGTCCGAGCGAGGTCGTGAGCTTGTCGGCGACCATGCGGGCGATCGTGTCGATGGCGCCGCCGGGCGTCGCCGGCACCACGATCTTGATGGTGCGGTTCGGGAAATTCTGTGCGCTCGCCGGCGCCATGCTGCCGACCGTAAGCGCGGTCGCGAGTGCCGCCAGCATCCGAAAGTGCCGCATCGTCTCCTCCCGATCTCGTTTCCCCGATGTCAGGCTATCGACAGGCCGGTGCCATGCGCAATACGCGTTCGGCTTCGCCAGACACGCCATTGTGCTGCCGACGCCGATTGTCGATGCTGCCGGCAATTCCCCAGGAGGACGCCCATGAAAAAGAAGCCGCCCGCGCAACAGACGCCGCAAGAGGACAAAGGGCTCGATCCCGAAGCGCTGTCGGCGGCGATCTCGGGCTTTCTCGCCTGCCACGTGCTGACGCTGAAGTTCCTGGTGCGCGAGGGCGTGCTCGACCAGGAGCGGTTCGTTCCGTTCCTCGAATCCGCGATCGAGGAGATGCGGCCCGGCCTCGCCGACCAGCGCTCGCTGTTCGTCCTGTCGCAGGTGGTGAAAGCGCTGCGCAGCCCGGCGGCGGAGCCGCCGCTGCAATAGGCCTCGCCAGCGCTCGGCTTCCGGAATGACATGGTGTCTGCGGCTTACCCGCTCAGCACGATGTCGAAGGTGCCCGCAAGCGCGCCGTCCTCGATGCCGTTGGCCGGCTGCAGCGCCACCGTGACGGCGTCGCGCTGCCGCCGGTCGGAGATGCGGCTGTAGAGGAAGTCGCGCGCGTTCAGCGGCTCGTCCGCCACATACATCTGCGTGATCAGCTCGCCGCCCTTGTGGGCGACGCCGAAATGGATGTGCGGCGTGCGGCCGGAATACGGCACCGGCTTGATGGTGCGGAAGCTGTAGGAGCCGTCCGCGGCCGAAAGCGTGCGACCGAAGCCCTGGAAGGCGGAATCGCGCGGACCGCCCTGGCTGCCCGGATGCAGATAGCGGCCGTTCACGTCGCATTGCCAGATTTCCACCTGCGCGCCGGCGACCGGCTCGCCGCGCAGGTTCAGCACGCGGCCGCGCACATGCGCCACGGTGCCCAGCGCTTTCCGCTCGGAGCCGCGCACGGTGACGAGATCATTGTCGATGTCGGGCGGCAGCTTCGGCGGATAAAATGGTCCGGCCGTCGCGGAAGGCGTCGCCACCCGCTGCTGCGCGAGCCCGACCGCCGGCACCAGCAAAGCGCCGCCGGCCGCGAGGCCGCCGAGCAGGAAACGCCGGCGGCCGAGTTGCGGGGTGAGGATCAGCGTCATCGGCGCACTCCAAGGTATCGACGCCCCTGGCGGCGATGTTAGCGCATTCCTCAGAAGCTCGCACCGCGCGCCGCGATCGGCCAGATCGCCTCGACCCGGCCGCCGCGCACGCCGACATACCAGTCGTGCAGGTTCACGGTCGGGTCGCAATGGCCGGGAATGAGCCAGACCTTGTCGCCGAGCCGCAGCCGCGGCGCCGCCGGACCGAGCCGCAGCTTGCCGTGCTCGTCGGAGACGCCGACCACCTCGATGTCCTGCCCGTTGCGCAGCCAGGGCAAACCCTTTTCCGCGCTGAAAGACTTCAACCCGGCATCCACCACGGCGCGATCCGCGGCCGGCGCGCTCATCACCGTCGCCAGCACGAACAGGCTGTGCTCGAACTCCGCATAGCGGCCGCCGTCGGCGCCATCGAGCCGGGCGTATTCGGTATCCATGAACACGTAGGACCCGACCTGCAGCTCGGTGTAGAGGCCGCTTCCCGCTTCGATCCGGAACGTGCCGGTGCCGGCGCCGCCGACGATCTCGCAGGCGAGGTTGTCGGCCGAGAGCGCATCCAGCGTCTCGCGCACCGCATCGACGGCCTGCGCGATCGCCTGCGCGCGTTGCTGATGCGTCTGCAGATGCTGCGCGCGGCCGTGATAGGCCTGCAGGCCGCGGAACTTCAGCCCGGGCGCGTCGGCGATGCGGCGCGCCAGCGCGCGCGCGTCGCTGCCCGGCGCGACGCCGCAGCGCTCCATGCCGACGTCGATCTCCACCAGGCCGCCGAGCTCGACGCCGAACTCGCGCGCCACCCGCGCCGCCGCGTCGACCTGCGCGGCATCGTCGAAACACAGCGCCACTGTGGCCTCGGTCGCGAGCGAGGCGAGCCGCCGCAGCTTGCGCTCGCCCACCACCTCGTTGCTGACCAGGATGTCGCGGATGCCGCCGCGCACCAGCGCTTCCGCCTCGCCCACCTTTTGCACGCATTGCCCGACCGCGCCGGCGGCGATCTGCCGCCGCGCGATCTCGGGCGACTTGTGGGTCTTGGCATGCGGCCGCACCGCGACGCCGGTCTCGCGTGCGAACGCCGCCATCTTGGCGATGTTGCGCTCGAGCGCGTCGAGCTCGATCACGAGGGCAGGGGTCTCGATCGCGGCGATGCTGTCGCCGATCGCGGCAGGCGGTGGGTTCATGAGGAAGTCTGCTGGGGTTGGACGAAGGCGCAGGCAGCGTATTGAACGCGCAGGCCGCTTGTCCATCGCGGCCGCTCAACGCTCATGCGGCCAGGAGGTCCTCCAGCGCCAGCAGTTCGCGCAGCGCGCCCACCGCTTCGATCGCCTCGTCCTCGCTCTGCGCGTTCCGGAGCCGCGCCAGCACGTCGCGGAAAGGCGCGGTGCGGTGCGCGCGCAGAAGATCCTCGACCAGCTCGCGCGCTTCGCTGAGCGAGGTCACCCGCCGCGGCTTCGGCGTATCCTTCACCACGATCGGCGGCGTCACCGGCATGTCGAGCATCGGCGCTAGCGTAAAGCGCGCGCGCCGCGCCGCGTTGACGATGGTCAACATGCCGACGGTATGGTCTTGCCATCGACGTTGGGACGCGACACGCTGCGATACTGATCATTGAACGATTCCAGGAGTGCGCGATGTCGAAGATTGCAGGATTGCTGTTGGCTGCCGCCTTTGTTCTTCCGAGCGGCGCCGCGCTGGCGCAGCGGATGAATGCCGACGACGTGAAGTGGGTCAATCAGTGCCTCGACGACAACAAGAACGAGGGCGCGACGCAGGCGGTCGTGCGCAAGTATTGCGTCTGCATGAACGAGAAGATGGACAACAACGAGACCCGCTCGATCACCCAGTGGGAGAAGGCCAATCCGCGCACCCGCGAGGCCTGCAGCCGCGAAGCCGGCTGGCGATAAGCGGCGACGCGCTCCCGGCGCCTTGGCGTCCGAGGCTTTGAAAAGTCCCCCGCCGAAAAAGAGGGGGGCGGAGCGCCGATCGGCGCCTGGTTAGTCCGTGGCGGGCCTTGCGACCCGCTGCGTCCCTCGCGGGACGCTACGCCTTTCGGCGCTCCACCGCGGCATTTGTCGAGACCCGGCCCGCGCTTCCGGGTGGCTTGGTTGGTGTTTCCGTTCGGCTCCGGAACAATATCCCAGCTCCTCGGCCGCCCGGAAGGCCTGACCAGCCTCCCACTAGCGAAGCTCCTCGCACAGGGGCCGTAGTACCCCCAGGGCGGAGTCCCGGGCCCGCCCCGGCGC
>DASWSO010000729.1:0-3267 GCA_036402635.1 Xanthobacteraceae bacterium | reverse complement strand
GGTCCAGTCGTGGGCGAGCACGTCGTTCAGGCAGCGGTCGACCCACCCGGCCGGGTCGCGCCAGTCGCCTGGAACGCTGTTCCAGATCACACAGCAATAGCGCTGCGCCAGCAGGTGCGCGACGGCGGCGCGGCTCAACAGGTGGGCGCCGATGCGCCCTTGCCCGCCGAAAGGCCGGAAGAGTTTCTCGGGATGCGCGAACGGCCCGATCCGCGCCTGCGTCTCACCAATCTCGTGCGCCGCGTAGGCGGCGTCGGGCCGCTCGCCGAGCGGGACGGAATGCGTGAGCGTGTGATTGCCGATCCAGTGACCGTCGGCATGCGCGGAGCGCATCAGCGCGACTGCGCCGGAATCGCGCAGCCGGTCGCCGATCACGAAAAAGGTCGCACGGATCGCCTTGCGCGCCAGCAGGTCGAGCACGTCCGCCGTAATGCCGACGGTCGGCCCGTTATCGAAGGTAAGCGTGACGCGCTTGTCCACCTGTCAGTTCGTGCGACCGGCAGCGGGGATGCTCCCGCTCCGCAAGCGTCGCGCGAAAGCGCAGCAGCACGCAAGTTTTCACAGGAGGGCAAAGGCGCGGCAGCGCCGTGCCCACCGGCCAATGCCACCGCACGCTGCGTAGGGCGGGTTAGGCGCAGCCGTAACCCGCCGCATGGAAACCAGCAGCGCTTCCTGGATTGGCGGATGACGCTTCGCTCTTCCGCCCTACGCTGGCTCGATCCGGGGTACCGGCATTGGAGCGCGTAGGGTGGGCAAAAGGCGCGCAGCGCCGTGCCCACCGGCCCCCAATGCCACCGCAGGCGCAAGGAATGGTGGGCACGCTGCGCTTTGCCCACCCTACGAGCCCGCCCCGCACCCTACCGCTTCGGCTTTTCCACCTGCGCGGCGTACCAATCGTAAATCTCGTCGCCGACCATGTGGGCGACGCCGTCGTGGCCGTTGATGTAGGCGTAGAGCTGCTCGAAATATTTGATGCGGTGGGCCTGGCCGGTGACGTAGGGGTGCACGCCGATCGCCATCACGCGGGTCGATTGCGCGCTCTCGGCATAGAGCCGGTCGAAGGCGTCGCGCGCACGCGAAAACAGCACCTCGGATTCGTGGTGGTGCGAGACCATCAGCGTGATGTCGTTGATCTCGGAGGAATAGGGGATCGAGAGCAGCGGCCCGTGCTCGGTGCCGACCCATTGCGGCTGGTCGTCGAGCACCCAGTCGCCGAACCAGGAGAAGCCGCACTCGGCCGCGAAGTCGAGCGTGTGCCAAGTCTGCGTGCGGCCGGGGCCGAGCCAGCCGTTCGGGCGCGTGCCGGTGAATGTTTCGATGATGTCGGCGGACTGCCGCATCACCGAGCGCTGATCCTCGATCGCCTGGATCGGCATCTGCGTCAGGCAGTGCGCCATGAATTCCCAGCCGGCGTCGCGCATCGCGCCGGCGGCTTCCGGATAGGTGTCGCAGATGCGGGCGTTGACCGAGACGGTGGGGCGCACGCCGGCTTTCTCATAGGCTTGCAGCAGCCGCCAGAAGCCGATCCGCATGCCGTATTCGTACCAGGTCCAGTTCGGCATATCCGGAATAATGCTCTGTCCCATCGGCGCCACCGAGAGCTGCCGCGGCATCGGCCGGGTGATCTCCCATTCCTCGATGTTGATCACCGACCAGAGGATCATGCGGGCGCCGTCGAGCTTGAGCGGCGGCCGCGTGAACGGCGAGGAATAGGCGAGGCGGTCGCGCGGCAGTGTCGGCATTGTCGAAGCTCCGGGAGGGCGGCGGATGTTGGGATCCTGTCAGGCCCGGCTGGTGCTGGGCATCCACGTCTTGTCCCCCTTCCCTCCCCGCAAACGCGGAGGGAGGAGGAGCGTGGCTGGCCGGGACAAGCCCGGCCATGACGCTGTGGAGAGGGGTTTACGCCACCGCCCGCTCCGGCACGGCGTCGGCGACCGGCGGGCGGCGCTCGGTGAGGCCGGTCGCGGCGCAGAACGCATGCGCGGCGCGGAAAACCATCGGCTCGTCGAACGCCTTGCCGACGATCTGCATGCCGAGCGGCACGCCGTCGTGGGTGAAGCCGGTCGGCACCGCGATCGCCGGCGTGCCGGTGACGTTGAAGGCGCTGCGGCACTGCCGCTCGTAGGTGCGGGTGATCGCGTCGGCGTCGTCGATGCTGCACGGCGGATCGAGGCTCGAGAGCGTCACCGCGACGTCGCAGTCGCGCATCGCTTCGGCGAACTGCCGCGCCAGGTAAGTGCGCCACTGCTGCGCCTTGATGTATTCGCTCGCCGGGATGAAGGCGCCGGCCAGCAGCTTGGCGCGCGTGATCGCGGCGTAGTCCTCGGGGCGCTCCTGCAGGTCGCGCTGGTGCACCGCATAGGCCTCCGACTGCAAGATGACGCGATTGCATTCGCGCCAGTCGACGAGCGGTGCGAGCCGCAGCGGCTTCACCTTGGCGCCGAGCGCGCGCAGCGTCGCGACTGCGGCCTCGATCGCCGCCACCTGCTCGGGATCGCCCTCGGTGTCCTCCTTGTAGAAGTGCTCGATCACGCCGACCCGCAAACCCTTCACGCCGCGCTTCATGGCGCCGAGGCAGTCCGGCACCTCGCGGCGCGCGCTGGTCGGATCGGCCGGGTCGTAGCCGGCGATCGCCTGGTAGAGGATGGCGTTGTCCTCGACCGTGCGGGTCATGGGCCCGACATGGTCGAGCGAGAAGGCGAGCGGAAACACGCCGGCGCGGCTGACCGCGCCGTAGGTCGGCTTGAGGCCGACCACGCCGCAGCACGTCGCCGGATTGCGCACCGAGCCTCCGGTGTCGGTGCCGAGCGCGGCCGGCACCATGCCGAGCGCGAGCGCCGCGCCGGAGCCGCTGGAGGAACCGCCCGGATGGCAGTCGCGCGTCCACGGATTGCGCGCCGGCGGCCACGGCAGGTCGAACGCAGGCCCGCCGATGGCGAATTCGTGCAGCGCGAGCTTGCCGGTCAGCACCGCGCCGGCTTCACGCAGCCGCCGGATCGCGGTCGCTTCGCCCGCGGCGCGATGGTTGGCGCGCAGCTTCGAATGGCAGGTGGTGGCGAGGCCCGGGACGTCGAAGATGTCCTTCGCCGCATACGGCACGCCGTGCATGCCGCCGCGATAATCGCCGCGCATGATCTCGGCTTCGGCGCGCTTCGCGGCGGCGAGCGCCGCCTCCGCCGTCACCAGCAGGAATGCGTCGTAAATGCCGCCGATCGCGTCGATGCGCTCGAGCAGCGCGCGCGTCCATTCCACCGGCGAGAGCGTTTT
>DASWSO010000728.1:0-7922 GCA_036402635.1 Xanthobacteraceae bacterium | reverse complement strand
AGGCCATAGCGCACGCCGTCGTAGCGCGCGAGATTTGAGGAAGCCTCCGCCGGCGCCACGATGTAATAGGCCGGCAGCGCGTACTTGGTGTGCGGCAGCGACACTTCGACCAGCTCGGCGCCGGCTGCCTTGAGCCACGCCCTGCCCTGCTCCCACAGCGCGTCGATCTCCTGCGACATGCCGTCGACGCGATATTCCTTCGGTATGCCGATGCGCATACCCTTCACCGAGCGGCCGACCGCGGCCTCGTAGTCGGGCACGGCACGGTGGACCGAAGTCGTGTCCTTCGGATCATGGCCCGCCATCGAGCGCAGCAGGATCGCGGAATCCCGCACGGTGCGGGCGAACGGCCCGGCTTGGTCGAGCGAGGATGCGAACGCGACAATGCCCCAGCGCGAACAACGGCCGTAGGTCGGCTTGATGCCCACGATGCCGGTGAACGCCGCCGGCTGACGGATCGAGCCGCCGGTATCGGTGCCGGTGGCGCCGAGACAAAGATTCGCCGCGACGGCGGCGGCGGAGCCGCCGCTGGAGCCGCCGGGGACCAAATTTGTGTTGCCGCCGCGGCGCCGCCAGGGCGACAGGACCGGACCGAAATACGAGGTCTCGTTCGACGAGCCCATGGCGAACTCGTCGTTGTTGGTCTTGCCGAGCAGCACCGCGCCGTCGCGCCAGAGCTGCGCGGTCACCGTCGACTCGTAGGGCGGCACGAACGTGTCGAGGATGTGCGAGCCGGCGGTGGTGCGCACGTCGGCGGTGCAGAACATGTCCTTGACGCCGATCGGAATTCCTTCCAGCGGCCGCGGCTCGCCGCGTGCGATGCGGGCATCCGCCTCCCGCGCCATGGCGTGGGCGCGCTCCGGCGTCTCCAGCACATAGGCGTTGAGCGCGCGCGCCTCTTGCATCGCGGCGAGATGCGCGTCGGCCAGCTCCAGCGCGCTGAAACGCTTGCGCGCCAGCGCGTCGCGCGCTTCCGCGATGGTGAGTGCGGTGAGCTCGCTCACTCGACCACCTTCGGAACCAGGAAGAAGTTGTCGTCGGTCGCCGGCGCATTGGCGACGATCGCGGCCGCGATATCGCCCTCGGTGACGACGTCCTCGCGCTGCTTCAGGCGCATCGGCGTGACCGAGGTCATCGGCTCGACGCCATCGACGTCGACCTCGCTCAACTGCTCGACGAAGGCCAGCATGGCGTTGAGCTCGCCCTGCAGGTGCTCGACCTCGTCGTCAGCCACGGCGATGCGGGCTAAATGGGCAATGCGCCGCACGGTCGCGGCATCGACGGACATCGGCAGACCTCAGGAATGGCGGGGAAACGGTTCGGCCCGCCCTATAGCAGATGCCCCTTGGCCCTGCCAACGGCGGCGCCGGACCGGCCGGAACACGCCGGACCAATCGGAAGAACAGCGCATAGCCGCCCGCGACCTTCGGTCTTTCCGGCTGTTCCGGCGGTGTTCCGGCGCCCGGCAATACGCCATGCCGGCTTGCGGCCGGCTTGCGGCCGGGTTCGGCACCCGGCCGCGATCCGCTGGTGTCCGCCTACCGGCCTGCGGCCGCTTCGGCGGCGCGCCGGCTGTAGCGCCGCAGCGCCGCGTCGGGCCGGTCCTGGGCGATGAAGTTCGCCGCCTTCAGCGCCAGCACGTCGTTGGTGCCGTCCGAGTGCAGGAAGCTAAGCGCGTCGCGCATCAGCTTCTCGATCGGGTTCTTGCGCATGTAGCCGGCCGCGCCCCACAGCTCGAGCGCATCGCGGCAGACCTCCACGGCGGCTTCCGAGGCAAAAATCTTCGACAGCGCCGCGTGCTTGCGGTCGCAGGCCGGGTGCCCGCAATCCCACGCCCCGAACCAGAGATACGAGCGCGCCGCCTGCAGCTTCATCGCCATCCTGGCGAGCCGGATGCGCTGCAGCTCGTGGTCGATCAGCGGCTTGCCGCCCTGCACCCGCTCGAATGCGTATTGCAGCGAGAGGTCATAGGCGCGCTGCCCGACTCCAAGAACGCTGGCGCCGGCCTGGATGTTGGAGCCGTGCTGGATCAGGAACGCCGCCATGGTCGGCGCCGCCTTGCCGATCTCGCAGACGCGGTCGGCATCCGGGATCTCGACGTCGTTGAACTGCAGCGTGCCGTTCTGCACCGCCCGCTGGCCGAGCTTGTCCCACACCTCGGTGACGGTGAAGCCGGGCGCGTCGCTCGGCACCAGAAACCCGGTCAGGCTTTCCGACAGCGGCCCCTTCGGGTCGGAGCGCGCCACAATATAGTAGAGCTTGGCGAGCCCGCCGTTGGAGATGTAGCGCTTGGTGCCGTTGAGCACCCACTTGTCGCCGCGCCGCTCGGCGCGGGTCTGCATGGTGTTCTCGAACGGCAGGATGTTGTCGCTGCCGTGCAGCGGCTCGGTCATGCCGATGCCGAGCAGGAATTCCGGATCGTCGACGATGCGTGGCAGCCAGCGCTTGCGCTGGTCGTCGCTGACCAGATGCGCCAGCGTGGTCATGATCTTCCAAGTCTGGTCGAAGGCGACGCCGATGCCGAGATCGCCGTAGCAGATCTGCTCGCCGACGATCGCCAGCGTGAGCACGTCGGCGCCTTCGCCGCCGAACTCCTTCGGCACCGACAGCGTGCGCAGGCCGCGGCGCGAGCCCTCGCGCACGATGTTCCAGTCGAACGCCTGGTCCGGCTGCGGCACGCGGTCCGCCTTCTCGGCGGCCGGCAACACCACCTCCATCGCGAAGTCGTGCGCGATGTCGCGCAGCTCGCGTTGCCGTGCCGTCAACGTAAAATCCACCATGCGTTTCCTCCACATACCGGGCGTTGGTTGCCGCGGCTCGCGTGAGCTTATAGCGTCGCCAGGCAGGTGGATCACAACAACCGCATCCGCCGTCCAACGGAATTATTTATTTGAGGAAACGCCGATGACGCGCTTGATGGATTATGGGCGCATCCGCGCCGCGTTGCGCCTATCGCTGCTGGGACTGACGGCGGGGCTGCTGTGGCTCACCGCCGCACCGGCCCAGGCCGCCGACCCGATCAAGATCGGGTTCAGCGTGCAGCTCACCGGCTCGCTCGCCTCCTCCGGCAACGCCAACCTGCTGGCGCAGCAGATCTGGGCCGAGGAGATCAATGCCAAGGGCGGGCTCTTGGGCCGGCCGGTGCAGCTCGTGTTCTACGACGACCAGACCAATGCCAGCCTGGTGCCCGGCATCTACACCAAGCTGCTCGACGTCGACAAAGTCGACCTGCTGATGGGCGCCGCCACCAACGTCATCGTGGCCGCGATGCCGATCATCATGCAGCGCAACAAGCTGGTGATGACGCTGGTCGCACTCGCCGTGAACGACAAGTTCAACTACCCGCGCTACTTCCACAGCGCCTCGTTCGGGCCGGACGCCCGCACCGAGCTGGGCGAGAGCTTTTTCGAAGCCGCGATGCTGATCAATCCGCGGCCGCAGACGGTGGCGCTGGTCGGCGCCGACGCGGAGTTCTCCAGCAACGCGATCAGCGGCGCCCGCGACCTCGCCAAGAAATACAATCTGCGCATCGTCTACGACCGCACCTATCCGCCCAGCACGGCCGACTTCTCGCCGATCGTGCGGGCGATCCAGGCCACCAATCCGGACCTGGTTTTCCTGGCGTCCTACCCGATCGACTCCGCCGGCATGGTGCGGGCCGCGCGCGAGCTTGGCCTCAAGACCCAGATGTTCGGCGGCGCCATGGTGGGCGGCCAGTACGCCTCGCTGCGCACCCAGCTCGGCGAGAACCTGAACCGCGTCGTCAATTACGAGCTGTGGTCGCCGGGACCGAAGATGAGGTTCCCCGGCATCGAGGAGTTCCTCGCCAAGTACCAGGCCAAGGCGCGCGAGAAGGGTGCCGACCCGCTCGGCTACTACCAGCCGCCGTTCTCCTACGCCGCCATGCAGGTGCTGGAGCAGGCGATCAAGGCCACCAACAGCCTCGATGACGGCAAGCTCGCCGACTACATCCACAAGAACACGTTCAAGACCGTTGTCGGCGACATCGCCTTCGACCAGCGCGGCGAATGGGCGAAGCCGCGCGTGCTGATGGTGCAGTTCCAGAACGTGAAGGGGAACGGCATCGAGCAGTTCATGAAGGAAGGCACGCAGGTCGTGCTGTATCCGCCCGACTACAAGGACGGCGAGCCGCAGGTGCCGTTCGCGAAGTAGGCCTCCGACGACCCCGCCACGTCATGGCCGGGCTGTCCCGCCTGATCGTCACGGCCGGGCTTGTCCCGGCTGATCGTCATGACCGGGCCTGTCCCGGCTGGTCGTCATGGCCGAGCTTGTCCCGGCTGGCCGTCATGGCCGGGCTTGTCCCGGCCATCCACGTCTTTCTGTTTCGCGGGCAAGCGAAGCAAGACGTGGATGCCCGGCACAAGGCCGGACATGACGGTGATACTGACGACGCGCTCGGAACGAGAAGGAAAGACAAGATGCAGATCACTGCCGCGGTGGTGCGGGAACGCGCCGGCCCGTTTGTCCTCGAGCCGATCGAACTCGACGACCCGCGTCCCGGCGAGGTGCTGGTGCAGGTGGCGGCGAGCGGCATGTGCCACACCGACCTGCACGGCCGCGACGGCTATTACGGCACGCCGTTCCCGGCCGTGTTCGGCCATGAGGGCGCCGGCCGCGTGCTGGCGGTCGGCTCGGGGGTGAAGAGCGTCGCCCCCGGCGACCAGGTGATCATGTCGTTTCCCTGGTGCGGCACCTGCCCGAACTGCCAGGCGCATGTGCCGGCGCACTGCATGCACCAGTGGGAGCTGAAGATGCGCGGCACCCGCGCCGACGGCTCGACGCTGATGCGCAAGGACGACGCGCCGGTCTACAGCGCGTTCTTCCAGCAATCGTCGTTCGGCACCCGCGCGATCTCGCAGGAGCGTTTCGTCGTCAAGGTGCGCTCGGACGCGCCGCTCGACCACCTCGGCCCCCTCGCCTGCGGCGTGCAGACCGGCGCCGGCGCGGTGCTCAACGTGATCCAGCCGAAAGCCGGCGACAGCATCGCGGTGTTCGGGGTCGGCGGCGTCGGCCTCTCGGCGCTGATGGCGGCGAAGCTCGCCGGCTGCGACCCGATCATCGCGGTCGACATCCACGCCTCGCGGCTCGCGCTGGCGCGCGAACTCGGCGCCACCCACACGATCGAGAGCAAGGCCGGCACCGACCTGCCGGCGGAGATCCGCAAGCTGACCGGTTACGGCGTGCGGCATGCGGTCGAGACCACCGCCATCCCGGCGATCTTCCGGCAGGCGGTGGAAGCGCTGATGCCGCTCGGCACCTGCATCCTGCTCGGCAGCGCGCGGCCCGGCACGGATGTCTCGCTGGAGATGCCGAAGCTGCAGGACGGCCGCGGCGTGCGCGGTGTGATCCAGGGCTGGAGCGAGCCGCAGGTCTTCCTGCCGCGGCTGGTCGACCTGATGATGGAAGGCAAGCTGCCGGTCGAGCGGCTGCTCACCTTCTACGACTTCGCTGACATCAACCGGGCGGCCGCCGACGCGGCCTCCGGCAAGACCATCAAGCCGGTGCTGCGGATGCCGCAGCGCGATTGAGCCGCCGCCTCGCGTCCAATCACCTCAGCCTGCGAATCCTGGAGCCGTTGGAATGAATGCACGTCTCGAAGCCGGGCCGCAGACGGTCCACTGGGGGTTCTTCGAGGCCGGCCTGGCCCCGCAGGCGACGATCGACAGCGGCGACCGCATCACCATCTCGACCGTTTCCGGCACCGCCGAGATGATGCCCGGCAAGCCGCTGGTGGTGCCGCCCGCGCTCACCGCCATCCATCAGCAGGTCACGCGCAAGCTCGTTCCCGGCCACATCTGCACCGGCCCGGTCGCGGTGCGCGGCGCCAGGGCCGGACAGGTGCTGCAGGTCGATATCGAGGCGGTCGATTTCCATTACGACTGGGGCTTCAACAATATCGCCCCGCTGCGCGGCGGCCTGCCGGACGATTTCGACGAGGAGCGGGTGATCCACATCCCGTTCGATCGCGCCCGCAACGTCGGACTGCTGCCGTGGGGCATGGAAGTGCCGCTGCGGCCGTTCTTCGGCGTGCTGGCGGTGGCACCGCCACCGGCCTGGGGCACCCTGTCGACGCTGCCGCCGCGCAAGAACGGCGGCAACATCGACAACAAGGAGCTGGTCGCCGGCACCACGCTCTACCTGCCGGTCTTCGTCGACGGCGCGCTGTTCGCGGCCGGCGACGGACACGGCGCGCAGGGCGACGGCGAAGTCTGCCTGAGCGCGATCGAGACCGGCCTGATCGGCACGTTCCGCCTCACCGCGCGCGACGACATGCGGCTCACCTGGCCGCTGGCCGAAACGCCGACGCACTGGATCACAATGGCGTTCGATCCGGACCTCGACGATTGCGTCGTGATCGCGCTGCGCCAGATGATCGATCTGGTCTGTGCGCGCACCGGGATCGACCGCTATCAGGCGCACACGCTCTGCAGCCTCGCCGCCGACCTGCGCGTGACGCAGGTGGTGAACGGCAGCAAGGGCGTGCACATCATGCTCGAAAAACGATACTTCTCGCGTTCCGGCTGAGCTTGCCGACGCAAACTCCCTCACACGTTGCCGCGCTGTTGCGCGCGCGGCGTTTGTACGTTGACCCCACCGCGAATGCGGGACTACGGTTTCGGCCGACAGCAGAGGGGAACGGCATGAGCTCGGAATCGTCGCAGCATAAGATTCTCGGTGGCGTGACGCGGCGCGAGCTCGTTCGAGCCGGCGCCGGATTAGGTGCGCTCGCCGCCGTCGGGCCGACGCGCAGCGCCTCCGCGCAGCCGAAGGGGCCGATGACGCTGCGGTTCTGGAGCAACGACCAGCCGCAGCAGCGCGCCTGGTTCCAGAAGCGCTTCAAGCTGTTCACCGACGCCAATCCGAACGTCAAGATCGACTACCAGTGGTTCCCGTTCGGCGAGCTCGGCAAGAAGCTCAGCGTCGGTTACGCCACCGGCACCGCGCCGGAAGGCTTCGTCTGCTACGACTGGTTCATGCCGCTCTTTCTCGACAAGGGGCTGCTCGCGCCGATGGACGTGCAGCGGCTCGGCTATGCGTCGGTCGATGCCTACAGCAAGGACTATTCCGACGCGGCCGTGAAGGCCGCCATGCAGGACGGCAAGGTCTACGGTTATCCGTCCTGGTTCTACGGCTTCGTCAATTACATCAACACCAAGCACTTCCAGGAAGCCGGCCTGAACCCGGACAAGGACGCGCCGCAGACCTGGGAGCAGTTCGGCGAAGTGGCCAAGCGCCTGACCGTGCGCGACGGCGCCAAGTTCGCGCGCCAGGGCGCCAAGTTCGCGATGCACGCGGCGCAGTGGACGATGATCCAGTTCAATCCGATCCTGCTGCAGTGCGGCGGCAAGTGGTTCGACGAGAGCGGCAAGTGCACCGTCAACAGCGCCGCCGGCGTCAAGGCGATGACCATCCGCGCCGCGCTGGTGCGGCAATACGGCGCCGAGGATCCGGCCGACTCGGTCGCCACCAATCCGCTGCCGCAGAATGACTTCCTGAAGGAGCGCTCGTCGATGTTCCTGTCGCATCCGGTGCCGCCGGGTGCGTTCCAGTCGCAGAACCCGAAGATGGCGGCGGAAGCCTATTACCGCCCGGTGCAGTGCCCCGGCGTGGAGCCCGGCAAGGGTTTCGCCACCGCCTACGGCTTCAACCTGGTGGTCAACAACCAGATCACCGCGGACAAGCAGGAGGTGCTGCACGACGTCTACAAGTCGGTGATGGGCGACCTGGTCGAGTGCTGGAAGGACACCGGGCCGTTCACGGTCGGGCGCAAGAGCGGCTGGGCCGACAATCCGGCGGTGTCGAGCTTCCCGGACGTCGCCGAGATCATCAAGGCGAAGGATCAGGGCGTCTACCTGCCGCGCACCATCGTCTACAACGAGCTGGCCGACGCGATGCATCGC
>DASWSO010000727.1:0-3438 GCA_036402635.1 Xanthobacteraceae bacterium | reverse complement strand
AGCGCCTTGTAGGGACCTTCGCCGATGCGCGCGATCAGGGTGGCGCGCCGGTCACGCAGCGTGAGGAAGGCGTGGGTGCCGAGGAAGAGGGCGAGGCCGGCGACCAGGATTGGCAGGCCCATCGCGACCTCAGCTGCTCGTTGATTTCTTCAGCGCCGACAGCGCGGCGAACGGATGCGCCTCCGGCTCCGGCCCGGCCGGCACGTCGAACACCGCCCCGGGCTTGCGCGGATAGGGATCGATCCCGAGCACCAGGAACTCGATCGCGATGGCGCCGAGGTCGATGCTGCCGCCCTCCAGCGGTTCCGGGCCGTCGTCGCCGCCGGCCGCCGAAATATCGATGGCGCTGCGATCGTCCCGCGGCGGCGCGAACACGAGCTCGACCGTCTCGCGCACCTCGCTCTCCAGCGGTTCCAGCGTCACCACGCAGGTCTGGCGGACCTTCGCCGACACCGTTCCGGCGACCGCGACGCCGTGGCGGCCGCGCCGGGTGAGGTCGAGTTCGGCCACAAGCTCCGGCAGTTCGACCACGCCGGCCGAGCGGGCGACGCGGTCGCGGGTGGCGGCATCGGCGGAGAGCTTGACGTGCGTGCCATCGGACCGGACGTCGTCGATGCGGACCGGCACGCTCCAGGGTTTGTCTTCGCTCATCGTCCATCCTCTCCGGCCACTTGCGACGACGCTGCAACAACAGCCGGGAACGCTATGTTACCACTCACGATTTCGGCCGCATCCTGCTCCCGAAGGAGGTGCTCGCTCCGGAGCACGTAATCCGCCAGGCGGGCAGCCGCAACCGTTGGATTGTCCTGCCCGGGCAGCATATTGCGGCTCACCGCCGAAGCAAGTTCGGCGGCATCGCCGCCGTCGAGGGCGCGGTCGTAGGCGCTGGCACGACCATAGAACGCCTCGCCGAAGCCGCGCATGCGCTTGGGAACGCGGAGATCGCTCACGCCGAGCTCGCGCAGGTTGCCCTCCATGTCGCGGCAGAAGTGGTCGAACAGCGACTGCGTCGCGGCGCTATGCTGGCCGTCTGCGTTGCGCAGGCGCCGCATCACCAGCGCGAGATGCAGCACGACCGATTCGAAGCGGCCCTGCACCGTGTCGGCGACGCCACACTCGGTATAGAACGCAGGGCTGCGCGCCTGCGCCACGATGGCGCCATAGAGCGCCACGATCTTCGCGTCGCGGCGACGCCGCCACAGGGCGAATGCCATTCTTGATCTTTCCGCGCTGGCCCGGAGTGCGGAGGGCTGCCGCACATTTCCGGCATTGGTTGTCAACGAAGCCGGTACGCAAGGTCCGGGTTCTAGATGAAAGCGAGTTCTATGCGGTACGCCGTGCGTTCGGCCCTTCGCAAGGCCGTGCCTATCGTCGGTGCGGTGCTGCTCGGGCTTTCGGTCTCGGGCTGCCTGACCCAGACCTATCAGCGCGGGTACCAGCTGCCGGAAGGCGCGCTCGAGCAGATCCCGATCGGCGCCAGCCAGGAGCAGGTGCTGGTGGTGCTCGGCACGCCCTCCACGGTCGCGACCGTGAGCGGCGAGGTGTTCTACTACATCTCGCAGAAGGCGCAGCAAACCTCGTTCCTGCCGCAGAAGGTGGTCGATCAGCGCGTGCTGGCGGTCTACTTCGACAAGGGCCGCCGCGTGCAGCGCATCGCCAATTACGGGCTGCAGGACGGCAAGGTGTTCGACTTCATCAGCCGCACCACCCCGGGCGGCGGGCAGGAACTCTCCTACCTCACCTACGTGTTCAAGATTCTCGGCGCCGACTGACGCGCGGCCGCTTCTCCCGCAGGATTTGCAGCGCCTGCGAAAGCGCTATGCTGGCGGGCAGGCGCGTGCGCGCGCCGGCTGACGTAAAACCGGGGGAGATGCATGCAAGGAAAATTCTCGCGCCGCTCCATGCTGGGCGGCACGGCCGGACTGGCGGCCGCGGCGGTGCTGCCGCAGGGCGCGCTCGGCGCCGACTGGCGTCCAACCGGCGCGGTGCGCGTGATCGTGCCGGCCGCGCCCGGTGGCAGCACCGACGTGATGGGACGGCTGCTGGCGCAGCATCTGCAGATCGCGTGGAACCAGTCGGTGGTGGTGGAGAACAAGTCCGGCGGCGGCGGCACCATCGGCACCGCCGAATATCTCCGTCAGAAGCCGGACGGCCATACCATCCTGATCGGGAATCCGGGACCGAACGCGATCGCGTTCAGCGTCTACCGCAACATGCCGTACAAGCCTGAGCATCTGCTGGCGGTCAGCAACCTGATCCGCATCCCCAACATCATCTCGGCGCATCCCTCGGTGCCGATCAATTCGATCGGCGAGCTGATCGCCTACCTGAAGGAGAAGCCGGACAGCCTGAGCTATGCGTCATCCGGCGTGGGCCAGAGCCCGCACCTCTCCGGCGCCTGGTTCCTGCAGCTCACCGGGCTGAAGATGGCGCATATCCCGTTCCGCGGCGCCGGCCCGGCGCTCACCGCGGCGCTCGGCGGGCAGGTGCCGATCCTGTTCGACAACCTCTATCCGTCGCTGCCGCAGGTGCGTGAGCGCAACCTCAAGGGGCTGGCGGTGACCACGACCGAACGCAGCGTCTCCGCGCCCGACATTCCGACCATGCGCGAGGCCGCGCCCGAGCTGGCGCGTTACGACGTCTCGTCCTGGTTCGGCGTCTTCCTGCAGCGCGAGGTGCCGGCGCCGGTGGTGCAGGCGGTCAACGCCGAGATCAAGGTCTTCCTGGAAAAGCCGGACATGCAAGCGCGCATCCGCGAGATGGGCGCGAGCACCGACTACAACACGCCGGCGCAGTTCGCCGCCTTCGTGCAGGGCGAGACCGACAAGTTCGCCGAGATCATCCGCAAGGAAGGTCTGCAGATGGACATCAACTGAGCGAGGTCGCGGCCGCAGCGCGGCACCAGGTGACGCGCTGCCAACAATACGGCGCTAGGGCTTGGCGGACTTCCGCTCGTCTCGCTTGTCCTGCAGACCGGTAATCCACATGACGAGGAGGGCGATCAGCACCAAAACCACCGGTGACCCAAAAAGGGCATAGATTTCGAACCAGGTCATTCCAGCAAACAAGTTCATTGCTGCAATCTCCGGAGCGTCCGCCTCGCGAAGAAATGTAAGGCGATCCCGGCCAGAAACCAAGCGGCGCAGGCAAGAACAAAGCGCCCGCCCGAAACGTTCCCGCCGGCCGTAAACCCGAAAACTACAGCCACGACCGGCACGACAACGCCGGTTGCGATGGTTGTCGCTGCAATCGTATTGAGCCAAGTGGCCGTGAGCTTGATTGTTTGATCAAGCTCACGGCGCACCTCGTTCGCCAGGCGCCGGATCAGTGCGCCAGGATTGCCAGCAGCAGCAGGGCTACGATGTTGGTGATCTTGATCGCCGGGTTCACCGCCGGACCGGCCGTGTCCTTGTAGGGGTCGCCGACGGTGTCGCCGGT
>DASWSO010000726.1:0-3926 GCA_036402635.1 Xanthobacteraceae bacterium | reverse complement strand
GACGTGGTGATGCCGACGTAGCGCAGGCGCCCCTCCGCCTTCATCGCAAACAGCGTCGGCAGGTGGCGCTCCCAGGAGAGCAGGTTGTGCACCTGCAGCAGGTCGAAGCGCGGCACCTGCCAGAGCTGGCGCGAGCGCTCGATCTGCGGCGGCCCGCTCGCCGGGTTGGAGATCCACACCTTGTCGGCCGCGAACAGCGCCGGCGTGCCGCCGAGCTTCTTGAGGCCGTAGCCGATGGTCGGCTGCGCCGAGCCGTACATCGGCGAGGAATCGATCAGGCGCCCGCCGGCGGCGAAGAACGCCGCCATCACGGCGGCGCACTCGTCGCGAAGCAGCGCGTCGTCGCCGACGTTGAAGGTGATCCAGCTGCCGAGCCCGACCGCCGGCAGCGTCTCGCCGCTCGACGGAATGACTTTGGCGATCAGCTGCGCCGGCTGCGCCAGCGCGGGGAGGGGACGCGTCGCGAGCGCGGCCGCGGCGGCCGCGGTCAGCAGTTCCCGTCGCGTCAGTCTGTTTCGGGACATCGCTCGCTCTCCGGTCTCCTTCAGCCGTCATCGCCCGCGCATGACGGATGTGACGACAGCGATGGTGCCCTCGCAGCCCGTGCCGGCTCACGCATATTTCAGCGTCAGGCCGCCGTCGACCACCAGTTCCAGCCCGGTGACGTAGCGGCTCTCGTCGCTGGCGAGGTAGACCGCCGCCCAGGCCACGTCCCAGCCGCTGCCGCCAAAACCCATCGGCACCTGCTTGGCGCGCACGCGCCACATCTCGTCGACGTCGCCGCCCGCATAGGCCTTGGCGAGGCCGGCGGCGTGCTCGACCATCGGCGTCTGCATCAGCCCGGGCAGGATGGCGTTGACGCGGATCTGCTGCGGGGCGTACTGCGCCGCGGTGGTGCGGGTGAGGTGGCTCAGCGCCGCCTTGGTCGCGTAATAGGTGGCGTACGGCACGCCGGTGTAGCGGATGGCGGCGATCGAGGAGATCGCGATGATCGAGCCGCCGCCCTGCGCCGCCATCACCGGGATGGCGTGCTTCATGGTCAGGAACGCGCCCTTGAGGTTGACGGCGAAGACGCGGTCCCAGGCCTCCTCGGAGACCTCGACCACGCCGCCGACCTCAGCGATGCCGACATTGTAGTCGAGCACGTCGATGCGGCCGTAAGCGGCGCGGCAGGCCTCCACCATGGCGGCGACCTCGGAGGCGGCGGTCACGTCGGCGCGGAACGGCTGCGCCGTCCCGCCTTCGTCGGCGATGATGGCGGCGGTCTCGGCCGCGGCCGCCGGGTTCATGTCGACGCAAAAGACCTTGGCGCCTTCGCGCGCGAACGCCACCGCGGTCGCCTTGCCGTTGCCCCAGCCGGCGCCGATCGAGCCGGCCCCGACCACCAGCGCGACCTTGTCCTTCAGGCGATCCGGCATGGCGGGCTCCCCGGCGCCGCGGGCGCGAGGGCCTCGCGGCGGCGGGCCGATGATGGTGCAAGGTCGGGGAGCGGACAAGGCGCGGGCTTAAGCCCACGCGGTCGGACGCCGAATGCAAAACGCCGGGCGCAGGGCCCGGCGTTTTGACGTCATCGTTGGTCGACTAGCGCCGGTATTGCGGCCGGCGCTGGCCGGAACCGATCATCGGCGGCGTCGCCGACTTGTGGCGGAAGCTGATGCGTCCGCGTTCGAGGTCGTACGGCGACATCTCGACCACGACCTTGTCGCCGACGCCGGTGCGGATGCGGAACTTGCGCATCTTGCCGGCCGTGTAGGCGAGAATCTCGTGATCGTTGTCGAGCTTCACCCGGAAATTTCCGTTCGGCAGCACCTCAGTGACGGTGCCGTCGAACTCCAGCATGTCCTCTTTCGCCATATCCTTATCGCCCTGGATAAAACGTTGAACACATTCTAGCGCGACCGGTGCCCGGCGCGCGAGCCCGCCGGCCGGTCGGTGCGCTGCATGAACGCGACCGTGGCGATCTCGCCGGTTGCGCCGCCGGCTGCCGCCGGTGCGTATTGCGGACGCCGCTCGCGCTGCCCGCCACCGGACCGCTTCTGCCCGCCGGAGCCGTTGCGGGCTTCGCCGCCGTGCTCGGAGCGCTGGCCGTTGCTGCGGCCGCCACCGCCGCCGTTGCGATGGCCGTTCTGGCCTGGGCGTCCGCCCGAGCGCTGGCCGCCGCGGTTGGCCTGATGCTGCGGACGCACCGGAGCGCGCGGCTCGCCGCTGGACGGAATTGCCATCCGGATCAGCTTCTCGATGTCGCGCAGGTAGCCCGCCTCCTCGGCGTCGCAGAACGAGATCGCGATGCCTTCGGCGCCGGCGCGCGCGGTGCGGCCGATGCGGTGCACGTAGCTCTCCGGCTCGTTCGGCAGATCGTAGTTGATGACGTGGCTGATGCCGGTCACGTCGATGCCGCGGGCCGCGATGTCGGTGGCGACCAGGGTCTGCACCCGGCCGTCACGGAAGTTGGACAACGCGCGCTCGCGCTGGCCCTGCGACTTGTTGCCGTGGATCGCCTCGGCGGCGAGCCCGGCACTGACCAGGCTGCGCACCACTTTGTCGGCGCCGTGCTTGGTCCGGGTGAACACCAGCGCCCGCTCGATCGGCTCGCGGCGGAGCACGTCGACCAGCAGCGCCGGCTTGGCGGAGCGGTCGGTGTGGATCACCTGCTGGGCGATGCGCTCGGCCGTGGAGGCGACCGGCGTCACCGCCACCTTGGCGGGGTCGCGCAGCATGGAGCCCGCCAGTTCCGCGATCTCGCGCGGCATGGTGGCGGAGAAGAGCAGCGTCTGCCGCTCTTTCGGGAGCTTGGCGACGATCGTGCGGATGTCGTGGATGAAGCCCATGTCCAGCATGCGGTCGGCTTCGTCCAGCACCAGCACCTCGACCTTGTTGAGCCGCAGCGCATTGCCGCGCACGAGGTCGAGCAGCCGGCCGGGCGTCGCCACCAGAATGTCGACGCCGTTCATCATCGCGCGCACCTGCTTGCCCATCGGCACGCCGCCGATGGCGAGCGTGGTGGAGAGCCGCAGGTGACGGCCGTAGGTGTTGAAGCTCTCGCGGATCTGCCCGGAAAGCTCGCGGGTGGGCGACAGCACCAGCACGCGGCAGCTCTTCTTCTCGAGCGGCAGCGGATTGCTGGCGAGCCGGTGCAGGATCGGCAGCGCGAACGCCGCGGTCTTGCCGGTGCCGGTCTGCGCGATCCCGATCAGGTCACGGCCGTCCCGCACGAGCGGGATGGCGTCGGTCTGGATGGGGGTGGGGGTTACGTATTCTTCTTGCGCCAGGGCGCGAGTGATCGGCTCAGCGAGGCCGAATCCTTCAAATGTCGTCAAAAGAGACTCTTTTCAGCGTGCGCGCAGCCCGCGCCAGTAGCGCGGAGTGCGAGCGGGGGTTTAAGACACCCCGCGTGATCTGGGCTGCCCGTCAAGGGAAACGGATGCGTCAAATGGGGGCCGAAAACCGCTGTGAGTGGAATTCGTCACGCGGCCCGCCAACGGCACCCGATGAGACGAGGCCAATGATCCGCTTCGGGTCATATGGCAGTTTGCTGTGTCGGATTCAAGGCGCAATTTGCGATGAAATCCCTCAGCCGCCGCGACGATGCGGACGCGGTTAAGGCTTTGCGCCGGCCCTCCCCGCTGAGCGCCGGTCAAGTGCGGGCCTGCGACTCAGCCCTCCTCTTCCACCAGGCGGCGGCGGACGCCCCAGCCGGCGAGCGTCGCGTCGATCTCGCCCACGACGAAAAAGCGCGCGCTGTCGCGGTCGTAGCCCTGCGCCAGCAGCGCATCGTATTCGGTCATCGCGTGCCGCACAAAGGCGACCAGCGACAGCCAGGCCGCAGTCTCGGGCGAGGCCGGCCGCAGCCCGACGCTGTCCACGGCGTGATCCACCACGGCGCCGAACTCGTGCTCGGGGATGCGCGGGGCCAGCCGCCGCAGCGC
>DASWSO010000725.1:0-10732 GCA_036402635.1 Xanthobacteraceae bacterium | reverse complement strand
GCGCAGCGCCTGCAATTCGTCACCGGCCACGACCGCTACGGCGTGCTGCCGCCCGACCTCGACCTCGATGCGCTCGCCGACGCGCGCGCCACCACGGCGGTCTACATGGGCGGCCGCACCGCCGCCGCGCTGGCGCAAGCGATGGTGGCGCACGGGCTCGATGCCGATACGCCGGCGGTGGTGCTGTCGAACGTCTCACACCGCGACGAGATGCGCACCCATACGACGCTCGGCGAGCTCGCCGCCGGCGTGCTCGCGCATCGCGACGGCGCGCCGACGCTGGTGCTGATCGGCGCCGCTTTAGACGGCGCGGCCGCCGCACCGGCGCGTGCTTCCACCGCTCGCCTCGACACCCGCGTCGCTGCCGAAGCGCTCGCGCTCACGCACTAAGTGAGTAAATCATTGCGACGTGCTGATCCTTCCGCCCGCCGCGCGCGAGCGAACACCAGCTACCGCACCTCGCTGAAGCGGCCGGTGAAGATCGACTTCCAGCGCTTGCCGGTCAGGTAGAACAAGCCGGTGGCACGGTCGTGGGCGATGCCGTTGAGCACGTATTGCGAGCTCGACTCCAAGCGCTTGCGCTCGTCCGCGTCCATCGCGTCCCACAGCCGCGCCATGTCGGCGACCGCCTCGACGCAGCCGCTCGCCGGATCGATGCGGACGATCAGCCGGCTGGTGAAGATGTTGCCGTAGAGCTTGCCGTCGACCAGTTCCAGCTCGTTCAGGCCCTGCACGTCGCCCGGCTTGTCGGTCCTGATCTTCACCGCGCCGGTGATCGCGAAGCTCCTCGGATCCGCGAAATAGACCGACGGCCCGCCGTCGCTGAAGATCAGCCGGCGGCCGTCGTTGGTCAGCCCCCAGCCCTCGCGCGGATTGTGCATCTCGCGCAAAAGCCGGCCACGCAGGTCGTAGGCGAACACGGCGTGGTCCTGCCAGGTGAGCTGCACGATCTGGTCGTTGAAGATCGTCAGCCCCTCGCCGAACACCTTCTGGCCGAGGTCCACCAGCGTGGTCACCTGCCCGGCCAGGCTGATGGTGTTGACCTGCGTGCTGCCGTCGACCAGGCCGGTGCTCTCGTAGAGCTGGCCGTCGCGGAACTCGAGCCCCTGCGTGAAGCCGAGCGCGCTGCGCGTGATCTTACCGGTCAGCTCGAACGTCATCGGCGCCGGCACCGGACACTCCGCCGCCGCCGCCGGCGCGATCCAAAGCCAGGCAAACAGCAGGCTCCACACGCCACCTTGCCGCCACCGGCCTTGCCCAGCACGCCCGCGGGGCCTAATTACACCCATCCGACCTCCAACATCGCTGGCCAAGACACATATGGCGCAGGGTTCCGCCGCCAAGATCTCGTTCGTTTCGCTCGGCTGCCCGAAGGCGCTGGTGGATTCCGAACGCATCATCACGCGGCTGCGCGCCGAAGGCTACGAGCTCGCCCGCCAGCATGAGGGCGCCGACCTCGTCATCGTCAACACCTGCGGCTTCCTCGACAGCGCCCGCGAGGAATCGCTCGGCGCTATCGGCACCGCGCTGGCCGAGAACGGCAAGGTGATCGTCACCGGCTGCATGGGCGCCGAGCCCGAGCGCATCACCGCGAAGTTCCCGCAGGTGCTGGCGATCACCGGCCCGCAGCAATACGAGAGCGTGCTCGACGCCGTGCACCGCGCCGCCCCGCCCGAGCACAACCCGTTCGTCGACCTGCTGCCGCCGGAAGGCATCCGGCTCACCCCGCGGCACTACGCCTACCTGAAGATTTCCGAGGGCTGCAACAACGCCTGCACGTTCTGCATCATCCCGAAGCTGCGCGGCGCCCTGGTCTCGCGCCCCGCCGCCGATGTGCTGCGCGAGGCCGAGCGGCTGGTCGCCGCCGGCGTCAAGGAGCTGCTGGTGATCTCGCAGGACACCTCGGCTTACGGCCTCGACCTGAAATACGCGCCGAGCCGCTGGCGCGACCGCGAGGTGCCGGCGCGCTTCCTCGATCTCGCCACGGCGCTCGGCGAACTCGGCGCCTGGGTGCGGCTGCACTACGTCTATCCGTATCCGCATGTCGACGCCGTGATCCCGCTGATGGCGGAAGGCAAGGTGCTGCCCTATCTCGACATTCCGTTCCAGCACGCGCACCCGGACGTGCTCCGCCGCATGCGCCGCCCGGCGATGCAGGACAAGACGCTCGACCGCATCCGCGGCTGGCGCGTGGTGGCACCGGACCTGACGCTGCGCTCCACCTTCATCGTCGGCTTTCCGGGCGAGACCGAGGAGGAATTCTCGTTCCTGCTCGACTGGCTCGACGAGGCGCAGCTCGATCGCGTCGGCTGCTTCAAGTACGAGGCGGTCGACGGCGCCGCCGCCAACGCGGTGGCCGCGCCGGTGCCTGAGGAGGTGAAGGCCGAGCGCTGGAACCGCTTCATGGCGCACCAGCAGGTGATCTCGGCGCGGCGGCTCAAGCGCAAGGTCGGCAGCCGCATCGACGTCATTGTGGACGAGGTTGGTCCGACCGTCGCCAAAGGCCGCAGCAAGGGCGACGCGCCCGAGATCGACGGCGCCGTCTACGTCGCGAGCCGCCGCCCGTTACGAGTCGGCGAGATCGCCAAGGTCAAGATCGAGCGCGCCGACGCCTACGACCTGCACGGCACCGCCGTCGGGTTTTAGCGCTTCCGCAACAGCACGGGCGGCACCCTCTCCCCTCCCCG
This sequence comes from Xanthobacteraceae bacterium, assembly GCA_036402635.1. Lineage (GTDB taxonomy): Bacteria > Pseudomonadota > Alphaproteobacteria > Rhizobiales > Xanthobacteraceae > DASWSO01. The sequence continues at coordinate 8,045 of DASWSO010000725.1, read as the reverse complement.
CCACGCTGCGCGCGGGCGGGAGGAGAGCGCAGGCACCGCTCGTCGCGCTCTTCTTCGACGACGCTGCGCCTGTGCGCCTGTGCGCTCGTTGACTTGTGCCGATACGAGAACCTCTCCACGTCATGGCCGGGCTTGTCCCGGCCATCCACGTCTTTATCGCCACCAAGCAAGACGTGGATGCCCGGCACAAGGCCGGGCATGACGGCTGTGGACATGAACACCGGAGTTGTTCAGCGGCTGAGCCAACCTACGGAATCAGGATGACCGAGCCGGTGGTCTTGCGGCCCTCGAGGTCGCGGTGCGACTGCTGCGCGTCCTTCAGCGCATACTGGTGGTTCACCGGGATCTTCACCGCGCCGCTCGACACCACGTCGAACAGGCTCTTGGCGGTGGCGAGCAGGTCGGTGCGCTTGGCCGTATAGGTGTTGAGCGTCGGCCGGCAGGCGTAGAGCGAGCCTTTGCTCGCCAGCAGGCCGAGGTTGAAGTTGGTGATCGGCCCGGAAGCGTTGCCGAAGCTGACGAAGTAGCCGAACGGCGCCAGGCAATCGAGCGAGCCCGGATAGGTCTGCGCGCCGACGCCGTCATAGACCACCGGGCACAGCTCACCCTTGGTGATCTCCTTCACGCGGGCGACGAAATCCTCCTCGGTGTAGAGGATGGTGTGATGGCAGCCGTTGGCGCGCGCCAGCTCCGCCTTCTGCTTGGAGCCGACCGTGCCGATGACGTTGGCGCCGATGTGGTTCGCCCACTGGCAGGCGATCAGCCCGACCCCGCCGGCCGCGGCGTGGATCAGCACGTTCATGCCCTTCTCGACCTTGAAGGTGCGGTTGAGCAGGTACTGCACGGTCATGCCCTTGAGCATCATGCCGGCGCCCTGCTCGTAGGAGATCTTCTCCGGCAGCTTGACGGCGCGCTCGGCCGGCATCACCCGCTCCTCGGCATAGCCGCCGAGCGCATGCACGTAGGCGACGCGGTCGCCGACTTTGAAGTCCTTCACGCCGGCACCAACCTCGGTCACGTCGCCCGCGCCTTCATTGCCGACGACGAACGGCAATGACGGCGCCGGATACAGCCCGGAGCGGAAATAGGTATCGATGAAATTCACGCCTGAGGCGCGGTGCTTGATGCGGATCTGCCCTTCGCCGGGCGCCGGGATGTCGATCTGTTCGTAGGTGAGGACTTCCGGACCGCCGGTCTTGTGGACCCGAACCGCTGCAACCATGACGCTTCACTCCTCGTGCGATTATTGTGCCGCCGCCCGTGCGGAAGGCGGCGCATGATAGGAAGCTTGGCGCCCGACGCAAGCGGGCAAACTGAGCCCGTCATTCCGCAAGCCGAGCCCTTGCGAAACTCCGGGATGACGGCGCGTCAGCGGCCGCCGGAAACGCGGATGATGGTGCCGGTGACGTAGGCGGCAGCGTCGGAGAGCAGGAAGAGGATCGATTCCGCCACTTCCTCGGCGGTGCCGGCGCGCCCCATCGGCACGCTCGGCCCGAGCCGCTCGACGCGGCCCGCCGGCTGGATTTCGGTGTCGATCAGGCCGGGCGCCACCGCGTTGACGCGGATGCCTTCGGCCGCCACCTCGCGCGAAAGCCCGATGGTCATCGAATCGATCGCGCCTTTCGAGGCGGCGTAGATCACGAACTCCCCGGGCCCGCCGATGGTCGCCGCCATCGACGACAGCAGCACGATCGAGCCGCCGCTGCCGCCGTGCTTGGTCGACATGCGCTGCACCGCCGCGCGGGCGCAGTAGAACGCGCCCAGCACGTTGAGGCCGACCACCTCGTCCAGCGCCTCGTCGCTGACGCTGTCCACCCGCGCCACCGGCCCGGTGATGCCGGACGAGTAGACGAAGTGGGTCAGCCGCCCGAGCGTGTCGTCGACTTCCGCGAACATGCGGGTGACGTCGCGCGGGTTGCGCATGTCGCCCTTGATGGCGACGGCCTTGCGGCCGGCAGCGCGGATTGCCGCCACCACCTGGTCGGCCGCCGCCTTGTTGCCCTTGTAGTTGATGGCGACGTCGAACCCCATCGCGGCACCGAGCCGCGCAGTCGCCGCGCCGATGCCGCGGCTGCCTCCGGTCACCAGCAGCACGGGGCTCGATGCCATGTTCACTTCTCCGTTTTCGGGATCTGCCGGCGCTCGCGGGCGAGGTTGCGGCGGTTGCGCCGCGCCAGCACGTTGAAGACTTCCACCGCGGCCGCGAAGGCCATGGAGGTGTAGATGTAGCCGCGCGGGATGTGGAAGCCAAATCCGTCGGCGACCAAAGCGACGCCGATCATCACCAGGAAGGCGAGCGCCAGCATCTTGGTGGTCGGGTGCTCGGCGATGAAGCCGGCGACCGCGCCGGAGGCGGCGTACATGATCAGCATCGCGATCACCACGGCGGCGATCATGATCTCGATGTCCTCGGCCATGCCGATCGCCGTGATGATGGAATCGAGCGAGAACACCAGGTCGACCACCACCAGCTGCGCGATCACCAGCATGAAGGCGCGGCCGGCGGGGTCGGGCGCCGCCTCGTTGCCGTGGCTCGCCTCCACCTCGGCGTGGATCTCGTGGGTCGCCTTGGCGATCAGGAACAGCCCGCCGCCGATCAGGATCAGGTCGCGCCAGGAGAGCTCGTTGCCCAGAATGGTGAACACCGGCTCGGTGAGACCCATCAGCCAAGTGAGCCCGGCCAGCAGGATGATGCGGAACACGAAGGCGAGCGCCAGCCCGACCTTGCGCGCCTTGTCGGCCTGCTCCGGCGGAAGCCGCGACACCAGCACCGAGATGAAGACGATGTTGTCGATGCCGAGCACGATCTCGAGCGCGGTCAGCGTCAGCAGCGCGGCCCAGGCGTTGTAGTCGGTCAGCAGTTCGAGCATCGGCGATTCAGCTCTTGTTGGTTTGCAGGAGGAATCCGGCGACCAGGAAATAGCCGCCGATGAGCGCGAGCGGCAGTGTGACCAAAGGCCCCGGCGCCAGATCGCGGGCGAGCGCCACCGCGGCCAGCACGCCGGCGGCGCCCAGCAGCGCGACGTTGAGCGCGCGGCCGCGCCGCACCCGCAGCGGATGCACAAACGGCAGCCGCGCGAAGGTGAGTGCGCACAGCGCCACCACGGCGAGCGCCGCGACCCATGGATCGGGCCGCAGCAGGAAGAGGTAGAACGCGATCAGGTTCCACGTCGCCGGAAAGCCCATGAAGAAGTTGTCGCCGCTCTTCATCCGCGTGTCGGCGAAGTAGATCGCGCCGGTCACCACGATCAGCAAACCGAGCGGCACCGCCAACGGTTCCGGCAGGATGCCGCCGCCGACCAGCGCGTAGGCCGGCACGAACACATAGGTGAGGATGTCGACCACGAGGTCGAGCACGTCGCCGGACCAGCGCGGCGCCAGCGCCTTCACGTTCAGGCGGCGGGCGATCGGGCCGTCGACCGCGTCGACGATCTGCGCCAGCGCCAGCCAGGCGAACACCACCGCCCAGCGCTGCTGCACGGCGGCGAGCATGGCGAGCAGCGCGAGCCCGGCCCCGCTGGCGGTGAACACGTGAACCGCGAAGGCGGCGGCACGGCCGGCGCGCGGGCTCCGCCTCTCGCCCGGCTCGCCCATCGCCCTCAGTTGCCCCAGTCGAGCCGGCACACTTCCGCCGAGCGGCCGGCGAAATTCCAGTTGCGCCCGAACGCGCGCAGCCGCGACACCTCGGCGCGCGACACGGTCACGTCGGGGGCGATCCAGTATTCGCTGTTGCTGATCACCACCTTGTCGTCGCGGTTCTTGCCGCGCACCGGCACCACCACGCCGTCGATGATCTGTGGGATCTGAAAGATGTGCTTCTCGCCTTCGATCCGGTAGTCGATCTTGGCCTGCCGCACGCCGAGGAAGCTGCCGACCAGGATCTTCAACAGGCCGGTCGAGCCCCCTGCCCGGCCGGTGAAGATCTTGGTGAGGCCCTTGACCGCGTAGATCGACGCCTTCTCGTCGAGGAAGACGCCGGCGGTCCAGTTGCCGCGGGCGAGCGGACCGGGGATCTCGATGATCAGCCCGACATTGAGCCCGGCGAGGTCGACGTCGCCGAAATGCCCCTCCTCGATGCGGATGCCGGCCCAGGTCTGGCAATAACCTTCGGTGGGCGGATGCTGCCCGAGCGACAGCACGCACGGGCAGAACACCGTGCAATTGCAGGAGAGGACGAGATCGCCGCGCAGCTTCCAGGCTTCCGACACGACAAAAAACTCCCTAACGCGACACCAGCGGTCCGGCGGCCGCGAGCATCAGGCCGGCACCGATCGCGATGAAGGTGACGCCGACCGCGCGGCTGAAGCGCGTGCCCGTGGTCATTTTCTCGATCGTCATGACGATGCCGAGCGCCGCCATCCAGACGAGGTTCATCAACCCGACCGCGAACATCACCAGCATCGCGGCCCAGCAGCAGCCGAGGCAAAACACGCCCTGGCGCAGGCCGAGCCGGAAGACGCCGGCGCCGCTCTCGGTCCAGTTGGCGAAAAAGAACGGGAACGGCCGCTGGCAGGCGTGCAGGCAGGCATGCTTGAGCGCCGAGAACTGGTAGGCGCCGGCGCCGACGAACACGAGCCCGGCAAGCCAGCGGCTCGCCAGGACCATGCCGTCATCCAGCAGTCCGGCCGGCCGGAGGACGAGCGACAGCACGGCGGCGGCAGCCGCGAAACCGAGCCACACCGCGCCGTAGCCGGCGGCCAGCAGCAGCGGCGAGGCCACCCGCTCGCCCTTGGCGGCAGCGGTATCGGCGATCTCCGCATAGGTGAGCAGCATCGGCGCCGCGGTCGGCAGCATCATCGCGAAGGTCATCGCGAGCCACATCGCCAGCACCAGGCCGAGCTCCGACGCTGCCGGCGCCGCGTTGAACGGGCCGCAGAGCGCCGCCAGCCAGCCGCCCAGGCCGGAGCGGGCCGCCAGCGCGCCGAGCGCGCCCATGCCGGGGCCGAACTGCCCGGCTTCGCCGGCCAGCAGCGCGGGAGCGACGTGCAGCGCCGCATAGGCCCAGCCGGCGCCGGTCAGCACCACGATGCAGCCGACCGCCAGCGCGCGGCGGGCGCCGAACGCCCGGATCAGCGCCGGCGCGGGCTCGACAGGCGCGGCCGTCTCGGCCATTTCGGCGTGGAACGACATCAACAAAGGGCATAGCCGATGAGGCGCCCCCCGCAAACCCGGAATGATCCTGATGGTTTCCGGTTATGCCTTCCCGGTCCTCGCGGACGAGCCTTTGAGGTAGACTGACATGATGCATGACGGGGCGGAGACGACCGACGTCGCGGTGGTCGGCGGCGGGCCGGCGGGACTGACGGCGGCGGTCGCGCTCGCGGCCGCCGGCGTGCGCACCGCGCTGATCGCGCCCCCGCATCCGGGCGACAACCGCACCACCGCGCTGCTCGCCGGCTCGGTGGCGGCGCTCGACGCGCTCGGCGTTTGGGAGCGCGCGCGCGAGCATGCCGAGCCGATGCGGGCGATCCGCCTGATCGACGACCGCGGCGGGCTGTTGCGCGCGCCGGAAGTCACCTTCGACGCGCACGAGATCGGGCTCGACGCGTTCGGCTACAACATCGCCAACACGGCGCTGGTCGCCGCGCTGGAGGCGCGCGCGCGCGCGCTGCCGCTGCAGCGGCACGTGGCGAAAGTGACCGCGGTCGCGATCGGCGACGATGCGGTGACGCTGGCGCTCGAAGCGGGCGCAAGCGTGCGCGCGCGCCTTGTCGTCGCTGCCGACGGCAAGCAGTCGCTGTGCCGCGAGGCCGCCGGCATCGAGACCGAGCACTGGAGCTATCCGCAGAGCGCGCTCACCTGCAACGTCGCGCATGCGCGCCCGCACGGCGGCATCTCCACCGAGTTCCACACCCGCCACGGGCCGTTCACGCTGGTGCCGCTCGCCGGCAACCGGTCGAGCCTGGTCTGGGTGATGGCGCCGGAGGACGCGGCTCGCCGCGCCGCGCTGGACGATCAGGCGCTGGCGCGCGAGATCGAGCGGCAGGCGCATTCGATGCTCGGAAAAGTGCAGGCGGAGCCGGGGCGCGGCCTGTTTGCGCTCTCCGGCTTGCGCGCGCGCACGCTCGCGGCCGACCGTATCGTGCTGGTGGGCGAGGCCGCGCATGTGCTGCCGCCGATCGGCGCGCAGGGCTTCAATCTCGGCCTGCGCGACGCCGCCACCATTGCGGACGTGGTCGCCGATGCGTTGCGCGTCGGCAGCGACCCGGGCGGCGCCGACGCGCTGCGCGGCTACGCGGATCGCCGCCGCGCCGACGTGGCGAGCCGCACGCTCGCGGTCGACCTGCTCAACCGCAGCCTGCTGACCGATTTCATTCCGCTGCAGGGCCTGCGCGGGATCGGCCTCGCGCTGCTGGAGCGGATCGGCCCGTTGCGCCGCGCGATGATGCGCGAAGGCGTCTCGCCGGTAGGGCGGGTTAGCCGTCAGGCGTAACCCGCCGCTCGGTCCCAACCACGATGGCGGATTACGCTTCGCTAATCCGCCCTACGACCAGCTACGACCAGCGTGCGTGAACTCACACCGGCGGCGGGTTGCGCTCCAACAGCGTGACGCGCTGGTGCCAGTACGGATAGCTCGGCGTGCGCGCGCTCGCTGCGTCGAGCCGCGCCACCTGCTCGGTCGACAGCGCGAATTCCGCGGCGCGCAGGTTGTCGCGCAACTGGTCTTCGTTGCGGGCCCCGATGATCACCGTGGTGACGGTCGGGCGTCGCAGCAGCCAGTTGATGGCGACCTGCGAGACGCTGCGCCCGACCTCGCCGGCGATCGCCTCCAGCGTCTCCACGATCGTGAAAAACTGCTCCTGCGGAATCTCCGGCCCGCGCGGTTCCTGCGCCGCCATGCGGGTGCCGGCGGGCGCCGGACGGTTGCGGCCGCTCTTGCCGGTGAGGCGGCCGCCGCTGAGCGGGCTCCACACCAGCGCGCCGACCTTCTGGTCGAGCCCGAGCGGCATCAGCTCCCACTCGTAGTCGCGCGCCAGCAGCGAATAGTGCACCTGATGGCCGACATAGCGGCACCAGCCGTGCCGCTCGGACGCGGCCAGCGACTTCATCAGATGCCAGCCGGAAAAATTCGAGGCGCCGATGTAGCGCACCTTACCGGCGGCCACGAGATCGTCGAGCGCGCGCAGCGTCTCCTCGATCGGGGTCAGCGCATCGAAGCTGTGCATCTGCCACAGGTCGATATGGTCGGTGCGCAGGCGACGCAGGCTCGCCTCGCAGGCCTCGATCAGATGCTGGCGCGAGGAGCCGACGTCGTTCGGCCCCTCCCCCACCCGGAACGACGCCTTGGTGGAGATCAGAAGCTTGTCGCGGCGGCCGGCGATCGCCTGGCCCAGAATCTCCTCGGCCAGGCCGCCGGAATAGCTGTTCGCGGTGTCGAACAGGATCGCGCCGGCTTCCAGCGCGACGTCGACCAGCCGCGTCGCCTCCTCGACGCCGGTGGTGCCCCAGATCCGCAAGAATTCGTTGCCGCCGCCGAAGGTGGCGGTGCCGAGCGCCAGCACCGGAAGCTTCAACCCGGAACCGCCGAGCAGTCGATATTCCATGCCGCGATATCTCCTCTCAGGACACCCGCTCGGCATCGCGTGCCGAGCCGCTTTCAGTCATGCAAGAGCAAAGCACACCGTCGCGGCGCCGTCGAAGCCGCTGAACAACTTCGGTGTTCATGTCCACCGCCGTCATGCCCGGCCTTGTGCCGGGCATCCACGTCTTGCTTGCTTGGCGGCGACAAAGACGTGGATGGCCGGGACAAGCCCGGCCATGACGTGGAGAGGTTGTCGTGTCGGGACAAGTCAAGGCGCGCACAGGCGCACAGGCGCGGCGTCGTCGAAGCCCCGCTGTCGCTGAACAACTCCGGTGTCATGTCCACCGCCGTCATGCCCGGCCTTGTGCCGGGCATCCACGTCTTGCTTGCTTGACGGCGACAAAGACGTGGATGGCCGGGACAAGCCCGGCCATGACGTGGAGAGTTCTCGTGTCGGCGAGAAGTCGAGGCGCACCGGCGCACAGGCGCACACCGGCGCACCCGGCGGCGAGCCCGCGCTTGG
>DASWSO010000724.1:0-2628 GCA_036402635.1 Xanthobacteraceae bacterium | reverse complement strand
CACATGTCAGCCAAGACGGCCATCCTCTGTCCGACCTGCAAGATGTCGTACGCCGCGAAAGACGGCATCGCGTTTCACACGCACTGGAACGGCCAGGACGAAAAAGGACAACCCGAGAAGAAGTATGGTTTCGGCCTGTTCTGCTCGACCACGTGCATCCTGAACTTCTCGGATCACGAGGAGTCCGGCCACGCTTAAGGGGCCGGCCGAGTGCCGGCACCAGGCGGGACTGCGACCGCTTGTCTCATTCGGCCATCGTGGCGAGGCTTGATCTGGCGGACGCGCCGTCGATATCCTTGCGGTACGCAAGAACTGCCGGGGAGACGTTCGATGCGCAGCTTCGTTCTGGCATGCCTGGCCGCCGCCGTGATGGCGGTCGGCGCCGCGGTGGTCCTGGACTATTTTCAGCGTCCGGCGAGCGTCGCCTTCACCACCACGGGCGCGCGCATCTGATCGGCGCCGGCACCTGGCAGGGACGAAAGCAAAAACGCCGCCCCGAGGGCGGCGTTTCGATTCGACGGCAGCGAGCACCGCGTCAGATCAGCGAGGCGACCGAGCCGAGGCCCATCGAGCGGATGACGGTGCGCACTTCCTGCTTCTGCTCTTCGCGCAGGCTCATGATCAGCGGACCGGCTTTCCAGTAGAGCTGCTGCGAGGCGTTGGCGCTGAGCGCGAACGTCTTGCCGGCCTTCATCGACGCGATCTGCTCCTTGCCGATCGCGCGCAGCGTGGTCTCGACCTCGCCCCAGTTCTGCTCCTGCTCCGGCGTGAGCTTGAGCGCGGTCTTGATGCGGGCGATCTCGTCGACCGTGAGCACGCCGCTGAACTTGTGCACCGGCTTCTTGCGCTCCGGGGCCTCGGCGACCACCGGGACCAGCTTCTTCGGTGCGGGGAACGACGTCGCCTGGTTCATCTGGATGCCGCGGGTGCTTTCCGGCTCGCGCTCGGTGGCGGCGCGGGTCGGCGGCCAGGCGCGCTGCGCCACCGGCTCGGGCGCGAAGGCGGTGCGGGTGAGCTGCGGGCTCAACAGCGCCGAATCGACCGCCTGGTTGACGACGCGGGGCGCGATCGGGGTGGCGGCCGGCCGGGCTGCCGCAACGGAGGCCACAACCGGCGCGGATGCCTTGGTGGGAGCCGTGGCAACCGGGGTTGCCTGCGGGGTGTCGCCGGCCGTCCAGCCCGCGAGCGCCAGCGCGCCCCACCCGCCCAGTACGATCGTTCCGCTCACTGCTGCCAGCGTCGCAAACGTACGCAAGGTCATATCCACCCTCACCCGAAATATTTCCCGACTGTTACAGAAACACCTCTATCGTAAACGCGGCGTTATTAAGACACCTGCCGGGCCGGGAAACCGCAGGGTTAATGGCAGGCGCGTCCGCCGCGCCCCATCGTGGCGACGAGCAGCAGCGGCGAAGCGATTATGCCGGGAGCGCCTACTCGGCCGGAACCGCGGCCGGCTGGCGCTGCGCGTCGTTGGGGCCGGTGCGCGCCTGCTGCTGCTCGAGCCAGAGCCGGTGGTGCTCCTTGGCCCAGTTCACGTCCACCTCGCCGGTGCCCATCGCCTCGAACGCGCCCTCCATGCCGATGGTGCCGATGTAGATGTGCCCGAGCATCGCGGCCACGAACAGCACCGCGACGACGCTGTGGATCACCTGCGCGGTCTGCATCCCGGCGATATCGGTGCCGTAGAACGGGAACATCAGCAGATAGCCGCTGATCGCCATGGCGCCGCCGCCGAGCACCACGATCCAATAGATCAGCTTCTGGCCGGCGTTGAACCGGTAGGCCGGCGGATGCTTGCCGGGATCGACGATGCCGCCGCCCTGCTTGATCCACGCGACGTCGGTACGGTCCGGGATGTTGCCGGCGATCCATATCAGCGCGATCACCACCACGCCGATGGTGAACGGGAAGCTCAGGTAATTGTGCGCGTATTTCGCATACTGCGACCATGCGGTGAACGCGTCAGGGCCGAGCAGCGGCAGCAGCAGCGGCTTGCCGAAGGTGATGTTGAGGCCGGAGATCGCCAGCGCGATGAAGCAGGTCGCCGTCATCCAATGCACGAAGCGCTCGAAGCCGGTGAAGCGCACGACCGTGCGGCCGGAGCGGCCGCTCTGGATGCGCACCATGCCGCGCCACAGATAGAAGCCGACCAGCAGCAGGACCATGCCGAGGATCGAAATCGCGCCGATCCAGCGCAGCGTCACCTCATGGAAGTGCCGCCAATCGCGGCCGGCCGGCTGCTCCAGGACGTAGGACTTGGTGTCGGGAATCGTGCCGCGCCCACCGATGCGCTGCAGCTCGCGCAGCAGCTGCTCTTCCTGCACCGCGCTGGCGGTCGGATTGACCGAGGTCGGCTGCTGCGCCGCCGCCGGAGCGACCAGCGCGAAGATGCCCGACAGCATGACGACCGCGACCAGCGCAAGCAGGCGATTGAACATCGTCATTCTGGTTTCCTCCCGGCGAGCTGCCTGCGCCGCCTCCCCTGCGGAACCGCGCAAGCTCACGATGCGATGGTTTCGCGATACGCCGTCTTCCATCCCCAGGCGCCGGAGCCGTAGCCGCGCCTGACCACGCGTTCCTTGTAGATCTGGGCGATGATGTCGCCGTCGCCGGCGAGCAGCGACT
>DASWSO010000723.1:0-4019 GCA_036402635.1 Xanthobacteraceae bacterium | reverse complement strand
GCACCGATCCTGTTCGACGCTTTCGCCCGCACCGGCAAGTCGCCGGCGCCGCTGCCGCGCGCGCCGAAAGGCGTGCTGCTCGGCCCCGCCGCCAGATTGCCGCTGCCGTTGCAGCAATTCCGGCCGGGCGTCGCACCGCATCAGCGCATGGAGCAGGCGCTGAAGATCGTCTTCCCGCCCAACGGCGCGCGGCTGGACCTCGCTGCCGCGGCTGGTCGCCCCGAGCCGATCGCGTTGAAGATCGCCGGCGGCGTGGCGCCGGTGACGGTGCTGGCGAATGGCGTGCCGGTGGCGCAGGCAGCGGGCCGGCGCACGGTGTTTTGGTCTCCCGACGGCCCCGGCTTCGTGCGCCTGACGGTGACGGATTCACGCGGGCTCGCCGACAGCATTGTGGTGCGGGTTCAATAAGTTGGCCGAACTCGCTCGCGTCGGTTCCAAAGCCTCGGTGGGCAGCACCGGGCAAACGCCGGGTGCGCGTGCTAAAGACCCCTGCAGCCCAGAGAATCCGGATCGCATGACCATCGCTGGACCCGCCGCAACAAGCGCAGCCGCCATGACCGGCATGGCTGCGCGCGCGCGCCGTGCGCTCTTCACCGTGGCCCTGTGGCTATGGACGGTGATCGCGATGACGCGCGTCAGGCCGGGGCAGCGGCGGCCGGCCTGGGCCCGCCCGTCGCGGCTTCTTCTAGGCGGGGCGGTGGCGGTCGGACTGGTCGCATTCTCGATGCTGTATCTCGACGCGCTGGCGATCGGCGGCCGCGGTTCGCTCGCACCGTGGGTGCTGGCGCGGTTCGAAACGGTCACCGAATTCGGGCGCTCGGCTTGGATTCTGGTGCCGGCCGGCGTGGCGCTGCTGGTGCTGGCGAGTGCCTCGCCGGCGATCGGCCGCATGCAACACCTGGTGCTCACCGCGATCGCGGTACGGTTCGGCTACGTGTTCGTCGCCGTCGGTCTGCCGGGTCTGGTGGTGACGGTGGTGAAGCGGCTGATCGGCCGCGCCCGGCCGTATGTTGAGACCGGGACCTTGGAGTTCGTGCCGTTCGGCTGGAGCTCGGCCTACGCCAGCCTGCCGTCCGGCCACGGCACCACCTCGTTCGCGGCGGCGTTCGCGCTCGGCGCGCTGTTTCCGCGCTGGCGCGTGGCGCTGTGGGGGTTGGCGGGGCTGATCGGGGTCAGCCGCGTCGTGGTCGGGGCGCATTTCCCGAGCGACGTGATCGCCGGCGCGCTGGTCGGTACGCTCGGCGCGCTGGCGGTACGCAACTGGTTCGCGATGCAGCGGCTCGGCTTCGTCGTCGCTGCCGACCGTTCCGTCCGCGCGCTCCCGGGGCCGTCGCTGCGCCGCGCATTAGCGGCGCTCAAGGCGCTGTTTGCGCGCTGAAGCCTACGCGGCTTCGCGCACCTCGCGCATCTTGCCGAAGGCGTTTTCCAGGTCCGCTTTGAGGTCGCGCGTGTCTTCCAGCCCGATATGGAAGCGCAGCGCCGGCCCGCCGGGCTCGTACGCGGTCGCGGTGCGATAGGCCGCGCAGTCGAACGCGATCACCAGGCTCTCGAAGCCGCCCCACGAAAAGCCCATCCCGAACAGCGTCAGCTCATCCAGGAAGGCGTGCACGGCCACCTCCGGTGCGGGCTTGAGGATGACGCTGAACAGGCCGGAGGCGCCGCCAAAATCCCGCTTCCAGATCGCGTGGCCCGGATCGCTTTCCAGCGCCGGATGCAGCACCCGCAGCACCTCCGGGCGCGCTTTGAACCAGCGCGCCATTTCGAGCCCGGACTGCTGGTGGCGCGCCAGCCGCACTCCCATCGTGCGCAGCCCGCGCAAGGCGAGAAAGATGTCGTCGGGCCCGACGCAGAGCCCCATCTGCGTGACCGTTTCCTTCAGCTTCGGCCAGGTCGCGGCGTTGGCCGAGATGGTGCCGAGCATCACGTCGGAATGCCCGACGATGTATTTTGTGCCGGCCTGGATCACCAGGTCGACGCCATGGTCGAGCGGACGGAAGAACAACGGCGTCGCCCAGGTATTGTCGGCCAGCACCAGCACGCCGCGCCTCTTCGCGGCCGCCGCGATCGCCGGAATGTCCTGCATCTCGAAGGTCTGCGAGCCGGGCGCCTCGGTGAACACCGCGCGTGTGTTCGGGCGGAGCAGGTCGGCGATGCCGGCGCCGATCAGCGGATCGTAATAGGTGGTCTCGACGTTCATCCGCTTCAGCACGCCGTCGCAGAATATGCGGGTCGGCCGATAGACGCTGTCGGTGACGAGCACGTGATCGCCGGCACCGAGGACCGAGAGCAGCGCGGTGGAGACCGCCGAAAGGCCGGACGGCACCAGCGATACGCCGGCGCACAGCGGGCCTTCCAGATCGCGCAGCGCAAGCTCCAGCGCTTCCGAGGTCGGCGTGCCGCGGCGGCCATACTGGTAGCGGGCGCGGTGCGCCGCCAGATCGGCGGCGGTCGGGTAGAGCACGGTCGAGCCGTGATAGACCGGCGGGTTCACGAAGCCGTGGTGTGCGTGCGGATCGCGCCCGCCGGTCACCAGCCGCGTGTCGGTCGAAAGGTCGCATGCGCGCGAGCGCGCAGCTTCGCTATCCTGTTTCATCGGAGCTTTCCAAAAACTATCCGGCATTACCCCGACACGGGGCATGCCGGTCAACCCCTTGACCTCGGTGGGTGATCGTCCTCAGATGACCTTAGCTGGGGAAAGCACCGACCGAACGGGGAGAGGTGAGGTCGTGTCCGATACGCGCGCAGCCATGCGAACGGCCGCGAACACGCGTCCTCGCCGCTCGTCAACAAGACCAGCCACATTCCTCGGAACAGCAACGACCGGAAAAGGGTCTGCCATGAAACGGATGATCACTACGATCGCGCTCGCAGCCGCGGTCGGCCTCGCCGCATCGGCCGCCTCGGCTCAGACGCTCAACGCGGTCAAGTCGCGGGGCATGGTCAATTGCGGGTCGAATACCGGCCTCGCCGGCTTCGGTATACCGGATGCACAGGGCACCTGGACCGGCCTCGACGTCGATCTTTGCCGCGCCATCGCCGCCGCGGTTCTGGGCGACGCCACCAAGGTCAAGTTCGTGCCGCTCACCGCCAAGGACCGCTTCACCGCGCTCCAGTCCGGCGATGTGGACGTGCTGGTGCGCAACACCACCTGGACCAGCTCGCGCGACACCTCGCTCGGCCTCAACTTCACCGGCGTCAATTATTACGACGGCCAGGGCTTCATCATCCGCAAGTCGCTGAAGGTGAATTCCGCGCTCGAGCTCAACGACGCGGCGATCTGCGTGCAGCAGGGGACCACCACCGAGCTCAACCTCGCCGACTACTTCCGCGCCAACAAGATGCGGCTGAAGACGGTGACCTTCGCGACCCTCGACGAGGCGGTGCAGGCCTACGACAACGGCCGCTGCGACGCCTACACCACCGACGCCTCCGGTCTCTATGCGGCGCGGCTGAAGCTCGCCAAGGCGGACGAGCACATCGTGCTGCCCGAGATCATCTCGAAGGAGCCGCTCGGACCGGCGGTGCGCCATGGCGACGACCAATGGTTCGATATCGTCAGGTGGACGCATTTCGCCATGGTCAATGCCGAGGAATTCGGCATCACCAAAGCCAACGCCGACGAGATGCTGAAGTCCGACAACCCCGACATCAAGCGCTTCCTCGGTGGCGAGGGCAATTTCGGTGAGCAGCTCGGCGTGCCGAAGGACTGGGCGCTGAAGATCGTCAAGCTGGTCGGAAACTACGGCGAAGTGTTCGAGAAAAACGTCGGCCAGGGTTCGCAGCTCAAGATCGCGCGCGGCCTCAACGCGCTGTGGACCAAGGGCGGCCTGCAGTACGGACCGCCGGTGCGGTAAGCGCGAGCGGCTGCCGCCGGCGCGTTCTGCGGCAGCCGCCCCGGCCGGCTTGGGGGCGCCGGCAGGTGTCGAAGGTTGAGGGGAGGGCTGCATGAGCGTGACCAGCGACAGCGGGCCTCCCAAGGTCTCGCCGCTCTATGATCCCCGGATCCGCAGCATCGCCTA
>DASWSO010000722.1:0-7494 GCA_036402635.1 Xanthobacteraceae bacterium | reverse complement strand
GTTGCGCCGGCTTCGCGAGGTTATGGCGGAGCCGGTCAGCGCGCAGGAACGCCTCGACAAGATCGTCGTGCTGATCGCCGCCAACATGGTGGCGGAGGTCTGTTCCGTCTACGTGCTGCGCGTCGACGGCACCCTCGAGCTCTATGCCACCGAGGGCCTCAACCCGGAGGCGGTGCACGAGACCGTGATCCGCGCCGACGAGGGCCTGGTCGGCCTGGTGGCGCGCGAAGCCGACGCCATCAACCTCTCCGATGCGCAGGCGCATCCGGCGTTCTCGTTCCGACCGGAAACCGGCGAAGAAATCTACCACTCGTTCCTGGGCGTTCCGGTGCTGCGCGCCGGCAATACGCTGGGCGTGCTGGTGGTGCAGAACCGCGCCCACCGCACCTACTCCGACGAGGAGATGGAGGCGCTGCAGACCACCGCCATGGTGCTGGCGGAGATGATCGCCTCGGGCGAGCTCTCGGCGCTGGCCCGGCCCGGTGCCGAGCCGGCGGTGCGGCGCCCGCTCGGCCTTACCGGGCTCGCCCTGTCGGACGGCATCGCGCTTGGCCACGTGGTGCTGCACGAGCCGCGCGTGGTGATCACCAATTTCATCGCCGAGGACATTCCGAAGGAGCTGAAGCGGCTCGACGAGGCGGTGGAGACGCTGCGCGCCGACCTCGACACCATGCTCACCCGCGGCGACGTCGCCGACGGCGGCGAGCACCGCGACGTGCTCGAGGCGTTCCGCATGTTCGCCTACGACCGCGGCTGGATGCACAAGATGCGGGAGGCGGTGATGACCGGCCTCACCGCCGAGGCGGCGGTCGAGCGGGTGGAATCCGACACCCGCGCGCGGATGATGCGGCAGACCGACCCGTATATGCGCGAGCGCCTGCACGACCTCGACGACCTTGCCGCCCGGCTGATGCGCCAGCTCACCGGCCAGGTGCATGCGCCGACCAAGGACGACCTGCCGGAGAACGCCGTCATCGTCGCCCGCACCATGGGGCCGGCGGCGCTGCTCGACTACGACCGTTCCCGCATCCGCGGCCTGGTGCTGGAGGAAGGCAGCCCGACCTCGCACGTGACCATCGTGGCGCGCGCGCTCGGCATCGCCTGCGTCGGCCAGATCGCCAACGCCACCGGCGTCTGCGACCCCGGCGACGCCATCATTGTCGACGGCCTCTCCGGCGAGTTGCACGTGCGCCCGCCGCCGGACATCGAGAGCGCCTATGCGGAGAAGGTGCGCTTCCGCGCCCGCCGGCAGGCGCAGTACGCGGCGCTGCGCGACGTCCCCTGCATCACCCGCGACGGGCAGGAGATCACGCTGCTGCTCAACGCCGGCCTGCTGGTCGACCTGCCGCATCTCGACGAGACCGGAGCTTCCGGCATCGGCCTGTTTCGCACCGAGCTGCAGTTCATGGTGGCGGCGGCGTTCCCGCGCACCAGCGAGCAATTGCGGCTCTATCAATCGGTGCTGGATTCCGCCGACCGCCGGCCGGTGACGTTCCGCACGCTCGATGTCGGCGGCGACAAGCTGCTGCCGTACATGCGCGTGGTCGAGGAGGAGAACCCGGCGCTCGGCTGGCGCGCGATCCGGCTCGGGCTCGACCGCCCCGGATTGCTGCGCAGCCAGATCCGCGCGCTGTTGCGGGCGGCCTCGGGCCGCCAGCTCAAGATGATGTTTCCGATGGTCTCGGCGATCGACGAGTTTGATCGCGCCAAGGCGCTGGTCGAGCACGAGCTCACGCATCTGCGCCGCTTCGGCCACGTCTTGCCGGAACGGGTCGAGGTCGGCGCCATGCTGGAAGTGCCGGCGCTGCTCTACCAGCTCGACGAGCTGCTGGAGCGCGTCGATTTCCTCTCGGTGGGATCCAACGATCTCGTGCAGTACCTGTTCGCCGCCGACCGCGGCAACAGCTGGGTGGCGGACCGCTTCGACGTGATCTCGATCCCGGTCCTGCGTGCCTTGCGGCAGGTCGCCGAGCGCGCGAGCGCGCACCAGAAGCCGCTGACGCTGTGCGGCGAGATGGCGTCGAAGCCGATCGGCGCGCTGGCGCTGGTGGCGCTCGGCTATCGCTCGCTGTCGCTCTCGCCGTCCGCGGTCGGCCCGATCAAGTCCATGCTGCTCGACTTGCACGCCGAGCGCGCCGGCGAGCTGCTCGACGAGCTGCTCGACCGGCCGGCTTCGCGCATCTCGGTGCGCGAGCAGCTTGCCGCCTTCGCGGCGCTGGAAGGACTGCAGTTCTGAGCCCGCAAGCATGCTGCAGCTGAGAAAACTCGATGCGCTGATGGCCCGGCACGCCGCCGTGCAGGCGGAGCTGTCGGGCAACCCCGATCGCGAGACGTTCGTGCAGCTGTCGCGCGAATTCGCCGAGCTGGCGCCGGTGGTGGAGCGCGTGCGCGCCTATCGCGAGATCGTCAACGAGCTGCAGGACCTGCAGGACATGCAGGCGGATGCGGCGACCGACGCCGAGATGCGCGCCATGGCGGCGGAGGAAATCCCGGCCGCGCAGGCGCGCCGCGATGCGCTGGAAGCCGAGCTGCGCGCCGCGCTGCTGCCGAAGGACGCGCTCGACGAGCGCAACGTCATCCTCGAAATCCGCGCCGGCACCGGCGGCGACGAGGCGTCGCTGTTCGCCGGCGACCTGTTCCGCATGTACGAGCGCTATGCCGCGATCCTGGGCTGGAAGGTGGAAGTGGTCTCCGCCAGCGAGGGCAGCATGGGCGGCTACAAGGAAATCGTTGCCGAGGTGCGCGGCCGCGGCGCGTTCGCGCGGCTGAAATTCGAGTCGGGCGTGCACCGCGTGCAGCGGGTGCCGGCGACCGAAGGTTCCGGCCGCATCCACACCTCCGCCGCCACCGTCGCGGTGCTGCCGGAAGTGGAGGACGTCGACATCGCCATCAACGATTCCGATCTCAAGATCGACACGATGCGCTCGAGCGGCGCCGGCGGCCAGCACGTCAACAAGACGGAATCGGCCATCCGCATCACGCACATTCCCTCCGGCATCGTCGTCGCCGTGCAGGAGGAGCGTTCGCAGCACAAGAACCGCGCCAAGGCGATGGGCTATCTGCGCGCCAAGCTCTACGAAGCGGAGCGGCAGAAGCGCGATTCCGCGCGCGCGGCGGACCGGCGTGGCCAGGTCGGCTCCGGCGATCGCTCCGAGCGCATCCGCACCTACAACTTTCCGCAGGCGCGCGTGACCGATCACCGGATCAACCTCACGCTCTACAAGCTGCCGCAGATCATGGAAGGCGAAGCGCTCGGCGAGATCATCGACGCGTTGATCACCGAGCACCAGGCGGCCCTGCTGGCGGCGGAAGAAGGCTCGGCGTGAGCGCCGCCGCGACGGTGAGCACCGCGCCGCCGACTGTCGGCGCGCGGCGGCGCGCGCTCGCGGCGGAATTCCGCACGGCCGGGCTCGAGACGCCGGAGTTGGATGCCCGCGTGCTGCTGCAGGCGGCGCTCGGTTGCGAGCACGCGGCCCTTGCGGCGGCATCCGAGCGCGTGCTGCGGGAAGACGAGGCCGCGCGGGTCGACGCTTTCGCGCGACGGCGGTTGCGGCGCGAACCGGTCGCCTACATCACCGGCGAGAAGGAGTTCTGGGGCCTGCGCCTGCGGGTGACGGCGGACACGCTGATCCCGCGCCCCGAAACCGAGACCGTTGTCGAAGCGGCGCTGGCGGCGTTAGCTCCGGCGCGCCGTCGGCAGCGATTGCGCGTGCTCGATATCGCCACCGGCTCCGGTGCGCTGCTGATCGCGCTGCTGCACGAGCTGCCGAACGCCTGCGGGGTAGCGACCGACATCAGTCTGGAGGCGCTGCGGGTGGCGCAGTCGAATGCCGACCGGCATGGCGTCGCCGCGCGCGCCGCCTTCATCCGCACCGACCTGACGCAATCGCTTTGCGGCCGCTTCGACCTGATCGTCGCCAACCCGCCCTACATCGAGACCGCGGCGCTTGCCGCGCTGGCGCCGGAGGTGCGCGAGCACGAGCCGCGGCTGGCGCTCGACGGAGGTGCCGACGGGCTGGCCCTCTACCGGCGAATCGCCGCCTCGGTTGGAACCCTGCTGGCGCCCGACGGGTTGATCATCATGGAGGTCGGGCTCGGCCAGGCCGAGCCGGTCGCGGCCCTGTTCACCGCCTCCGGGACGCTGGCGAATCAGCCCCCCGCGCATGACCTTGCCGGCATCCCACGGGCGGTGATTTTGAGCCACGGTCCGGCCGAGAAGCCGCCTGGGGCCTGAAAAAACCGCTTGGATTATCCGGCGAGAGGGACTACCTTTCGGTCAGAAAGCGACCCGAGAGGGTTTGCGCATCGCAAAACAGGCCCGGGGCCATAGTCCCGCGAGGCTGGCGAAGCAGCAAGCGATCGGTAGCAGTGCATTAGCGCATCGCAGCAACGCTATCCGGTTTGCATGTTTTGAGAAGGATGCCTTGATCGAGGGGGTCGCGCGCCAAGCGAGCGCGCAGGACGAGGGGTACGCGACGCCACCGGTTGGTCGCGGTCGCAACGGAAGCACTTGCTAGGGCATCGTGAGCATCGGCGCTGATTGTCGGCAGCAGCTTGAGCTGGGCTGACCGGGGGAACCGTCGTTCGCACGATTGCGCGCGCGTCGCCAATGACGCGCGGAGAACCTTGCTTGAGGGACCAAGCACCTTGCTCGCAAGCACCTTGCTCGAAGGACGAACGACCCTGCTTGGAGGACTCTGTCGGTGAGACCCACCGCTAATCGGAGGTTGATGAATCAACAAGCCATGAGAAACGGTCAGAACAACAAGCGTATGCGGGGGCGCAACAACCGCAAGGGCCAGAATTCGTTAACGCGAGTTTACGAATCCAATGGTCCTGACGTGAAGATTCGCGGCACTGCCTCGCATGTCGCCGACAAATACGTGCAGCTTGCGCGGGATGCGCAGTCGTCCGGCGATCCGGTCGCAGCCGAGAACTACTATCAGCACGCCGAGCATTACTTCCGGCTGATCGCCGCGATGCAGGAGCAGTTCCGGCAGACCCCGCCGTTCTTCGGCGACCAGCGCGACGGCGGCTACGACGACGGTGACGACGATCCGGCCGACGGATTCGCCGGCGAGCCCTATGCACCGCAGCAGCCGCAACAGCAGCAGCCGCAGCAGCAGCAGCCCTTCCAGCAACGCGAGCAGCCGCAGCCGTACCAGCAACGCGAATCGCGCGGCGGCTATCAGGGCCGCGAGCAGCGCTTCGAGCAGCAGCCGCAACCCTATCCGCCGCGCCAGCAGCCGAACGGCGAAGAAGGCGGCGACGTCGAGCGCCTGCCGGCTTTCGTGACCGGCGGCGGGCCGCAGCCGGCCCCGCAGGGCCAGGCCGTCAACGGGCAGAACGGCCCCAACGGCTACGAAGGTTCTCCGGACCGCTTCCCGCTGCACCGGCGCCGTCGGCGCCGGCATGGCCCGCGCGGCGAAGGCCCGATGGCCGGTGGCGAAGGCGATGCGCCGCCGCCGCCGCGCCCGCCCGGCGAATAACCCTTCAGGACCGTTACGGGACGGCGCCGCCGCGGGCGGCGCTGCCGGGCGATGGCGCCAGCGCCGGCTCCAGTGCCGGCACCAGCCGGCGCCGCTCGCGCCGTGCCGGCACCGGCCGGTAGACCTGCTTCATCGCTTCCACGATATGCACGCCGGCGAACGGCGCCGAGATCGACGACGCGGTGTGCTCCCAGGCGGCGGCCGAGCGGAGAAACCAGTTGCGCGGGATCGGCGGGATGTAGAGCGCCTCGCTCCACCCGGTCGGCGTGAACCACGCCTCCCGCATCAAATGCGTGATCTGCGCCCGCGAATAGGGCCGGCCGTGACCGAACGGCGTCGTGTCCATGCGGGCCCACAAGCCGCGCCGGTTCGGCACGATCGCCATCAGCCGGCCGCCGGCCGCGAGCACGCGCCAGACCTCGCGCAGCAGCGCCATCGCGTCGTGCGACATTTCGAGCGCGTGCACCAGCAGCAGCCGGTCGACGGCGTTGTCGGCGAGCGGCAGCTCGGTGTCCTCGACCAGCGCCGAAAGCGTTGGCCTCTGCGTCGGCCACTTCATCACGCCCTGCGCCGCCGGCATCAACGCGAGGCAGCGCTCCGCCTCTTCGCGGAACAAGCCGAGATATGGCGTCGGGTAGCCGATCCCGGCGACGCGCATGCCGCGGGTGTCGCGCCAGCGCTCGCGGATGCCGCGGCCGACGAAGCGCCGCGCCACCGTGCCGAGCGGCTGGGCGTAGAAATGCCGCAGATCGACGACGTCAATCGACATGAACGCAACTCCGCGCGGTCCCGCCGCGTCTGACTGCCGACCATACAGCCGCGGTGGGCATTTTCATCGCCCGGTTGGGTCCCATTTGGCGGCATGGTAACTTCGCGCGAACAACATGGGTCCAAACGACATGCCGGCGCAGATTCACCAGTTCCCCTGCCTGCAGGACAATTACGGCGTCCTCATCCACGATCCCTCGACCGGCGCGACCGCCGCGATCGACGCGCCGGAAGCCGCCGCGGTGGAAGCGGCGCTCGCCGCCACCGGCTGGAAGCTCACCGACATCCTGGTCACCCACCACCATGCCGATCATACGGCCGGCATCGCCGAGCTGAAACAGCGGCACCAATGCCGCGTCGTCGGCCCGCGCGGCGAGGCCGACAAGATCCCGACGCTCGATGCGACGCTGCAGGAAGGCGATGCGGCGAGCGTCGGCAATCTCAGCGGTCGCGTCTACGAGACGCCGGGCCACACCGCCGGCCACATCTCCTACTGGTTCGAGGCCGACAAGGTGGCGTTCGTCGGCGACACGCTGTTTTCGATCGGCTGCGGCCGCATCCTGGAAGGCAATGCCGAGATGATGTGGCAGTCGCTGCTGAAGCTGCGCGCCTTGCCGGACGACACGCAGTTCTATTGCGGCCACGAATACACCGCCGCCAATGTCGCGTTCGCGCGCACCGTGGAGCCGGACAACCGCGCCCTGCAGGCGCGCGCCGAGGAAGTCGCAAAGCTGCGCGCCGCCGGCCAGCCGACGCTGCCGAGCACGATCGGCGCCGAGAAGGCCGCGAACCCGTTCCTGCGCGCCGATGTGCCGTCGGTGGCGGCGCGGCTCGGCATGATGGGACGCGTGCCGCACGAGGTGTTCGCAAAGATCCGCGCCAGCAAGGACAATTTCCGCGGCTGATGCGTGATCGTTGCGGGAGCCGTCATGCGCGGCTTCTTGTCGGAGAAAAGCAATGTAGGGTGGGCAAAGCGCGGCTTCGCGCCGTGCCCACCACCTTCGGATCCGTGGAAGGAATGGTGGGCACGCTGCGCTTTGCCCACCCTACGAACTGAGTTGGCGTTGTTAGCGGGCCTCGGCCGGTCAGCGCGGCGCGAACGGGTTCTGCCAGCCGCCGCCGCGAGCGGGCGCGCGCGGCGGATAGGCGGCGGCGAGATAATCCAGCACCTGCGCGCGCTGCGGCGGATCGAGCGGCGGCATGTTGTGGCGCTCGATCATGAACGCGATCGTGTCGT
>DASWSO010000721.1:0-4563 GCA_036402635.1 Xanthobacteraceae bacterium | reverse complement strand
CTCCCGCGTTGCGGCAAAGCGCACCGATTGCAAACTCCCGCGTGCTGGTGACACACTTCGTCGCCGGCTTGGCATGGTCGTTGCCTGTAGCCATGCCGCCGCGCAACGGGGGAGTTCGCGCTATGCTTCGTCTGCTGACTGCATTGGCTTTGACGACCACGATCGCGGCCGGCGCCGCCGCGCAGGATCTGCCGAAGGCGCAGTTCAAGGCGATCGGCCTCAACAGTCCGACGCCGGTCTCGATCCACGACGAGCTGCCGTTCTGGCGCAAGACCATCCCGGAAGCCTCCAAGGGCGCCATCACGGTCGATGCCACGCCGCTCGACCAGATGGGCATCGACGACAAGACGATGCTGCGGCTGCTGCGCCTCGGCGTCATGGACTTCGCCGGCATGGACATTTCCAAGATGGCCGGCGACGACCCGCGGTTCGAGGCCTGCGACCTCGCCGGGCTCACGCTCGATCCGGATCAGGCGCGCAAGGCCTGCGATGCCTATCGCGACGTCGTCGACAAGCAGATGCAGAAGAACTGGAACGCCAAGGTGCTCGCCTTCGGCGGCAACACCCCGCAGGTCTTCTGGTGCCGCGAAGTGGTCAGCGGGCTCGACGGCTTCAAGGGCAAGAAGGTGCGCGTGTTCAACAACACGATGCGCGACTTCCTGTCCGGCGTCGGCGCCACCGCCATCAGCATGGCGTTCGCCGAAGTGGTGCCGGCGCTCAGCGCCGGCGTGGTGGATTGCGCCGTCACCGGCAGCCTCTCGGGCAACACCGCAGGCTGGAACGAGGTGACGAAGTCGATCTACCCGATGTCGCTCGGCTGGAGCATCAACGTGCTCGCCGTCAACCTGGAGAGCTGGAACCGGCTCGATCCGAAGACGCAGGCGTTCCTCACCGAGCAGGTGAAAGCCTACGAGGACAAGATGTGGGCCACCATCAAGACCACGACCGGCGAGGCCGACAACTGCAACACCGGCAAGCAGCCCTGCACCATGGGCAAGCTCGCCAAGTCCACCATCGTGGCGGTGAAGCCGGAGGAGGCCGAGACCCACAAGAAGCTGGTCGAGGGCGCGGTGCTGGCCGGCTGGGCCAAGCGCTGCGGCGCGGCTTGCGCGCGCGAGTGGAACGACACCGTCGGCAAGGCGCTGAATTTGAAGGCGCCGACGCAGTAGCCCCTGATCCTGAGGAGCACTGCGAATGCAGCGCATCCCGCGCTTCGGCTCAGCATGAAACACCTCAATACCGGGCTGTTGCGCAGCGTGGGCCGGCGCACGCATCCGGGCAGGGCATCCGCATGAATCGCCTGCAAGGAGCCGCGGAAGCGATCGCGCGGGTCGGTGCCGTCGTCGGCGGCGCGATGCTGCTGATCGCCGCGCTGACGATCTGCGTCGACATCGTCCTGCGCTACACCATCGCCGCGACGGTCGGCGGCGCCGACGAGCTCGCCGGCTATGCGCTCGCCATATCGAGTGCTTGGGGCTTCTCGGCGGCGCTGCTCAGCCGCTCGCACATCCGCATCGACACGCTCTATGTGCGCGTGCGCAGCCGCGCGCGGGCGACGCTCGACCTGGTCAGCCTCGCCGCGCTCGCGCTGTTCGTCGCGCTGGTCGCGTGGCACGGCTGGGGCGTGCTGCGTCAATCCTACGTCTCCGGTTCGCGCTCGCTCTCGGAGCTGGAGACGCCGCTCGTGATTCCGCAGGCGCTCTGGTTCGCCGGGCTGGTGTTCTTCGTTGCGGTGGCGCTGCTGCTGCTCGTGCGCGCGCTCGCCGCCTACCTCAAGGGCGATCTGCAGAGCGTCTTTCAGCTCATCGGCTCCAAGTCCGCGGTCGCCGAAGCCGAGGAGGAGATCCGCGCCACCGCGCAGGCGATCGAAAGCGGGCCGCGCGCATGACGGCCGCCGTCTCCCTCATCGTGCTGCTCGGACTGCTTGGCAGCTCGATCGCGGTCGCGGCCGGCATGGGGCTCGCCGGCATCATCCTCAACCAGCTCTATTCCAACATGCCGCTGACGCGGGTGATGGGCGAGCTCGCGTGGTCGACCACCACCAACTTCATCCTCACCGCGGTGCCGTTCTACATCATGTTCGGCGAGATCCTGCTGCGCAGCGGGATCGCGGGCCGCATGTACAACGCGCTGATCCCCTGGCTCTCCTGGCTGCCGGGCGGGCTGATGCATTCCAACATCGGCGCCTGCGCGCTGTTCGGCTCGGTGTCGGGATCGAGCGTCGCCACCGCGGCCACCATCGGCGTCGTCGCCATGGGCGAGATCGACAAGCACAAATACAACGAGCCGCTGTTTCTCGGCACCCTGGCAGCGGGCGGCACGCTCGGCATCCTGATCCCGCCGTCGATCAACATGATCATCTACGGCGTGATGACCGACACGTCGGTGCCGAAGCTCTATCTCGCCGGGTTCATTCCGGGCTTCATCCTCACGGTGCTGTTCAGCCTGACGGTGCTGGTCGCGTGCCTGTGGAAGCCGCATTGGGGCGGCGAGAAGATCCCGACCAATTGGGACGACCGCATCCGGCTGCTGCCGGACCTGCTGCCGCCGCTGGCGCTGCTGATGATCGTCATCGGCGCGATCTTCTTCGGCATCGCGACCGCGACCGAATCCGCCGCCGTCGGCATCGTGGGCGCGCTCGCGATCACGGCCTGGCGGCGGCGGCTGACGCTGAAGATGCTGCGCGACGTCTGCGAAGCCACGGTGCGCACCACCGCGATGGTGGTGGCGATCCTGGTGGGCGCGTTCTTCCTCAACATCGTGCTGCAGGCGATCGGGCTGACGCAGCAGCTGAGCCGGTTGATCACGGCCTACGAACTGAGCCCGGTGCAGGTGCTCTCGGCCGTGATCGTGCTCTACCTGGTGCTCGGCACGTTCATGGAGGAATTGTCGATGATGATCTCGACCATTCCGATCACCACGCCGCTGGTGATCCAGGCCGGCTACGATCCGGTCTGGTACGGCATCCTGATCGTGCTGCTGATCCAGACCGCGATGATCTCGCCGCCGTTCGGCATCAACCTGTTCGTCATCCACGGCATCCGCGGCCGCGGCACGCTCGCCGACGTGGAGCGCGGCTCGGCCCCGTTCGTGATCGCGCTCTTGCTGATGATCGCGATGATCTGCCTGTGGCCGGAGATCGCGATGTGGCTCCCGCGGTTGGTGGGGTAGGGCGCGCGCGAACTATCTCGATCCGCTCCGCTGGACAGGAGCCAACCGCGTTCCGTAAGTTCGCCGCCCTGTCCACAAAGGCGGTTCTTCCATGCCCCCGTTTCACCTGCTGCGCAGCCTTCTGTACGTCCCGGGCAGCCGTCCGGATTTCCTGCAGAAGGCGGCGGCCGCCGGTGCTGATGCGCTCGTCCTCGACCTGGAGGACTCGGTGCCGCCCGCCGGCAAGGACGAAGCGCGCCGGACCGTCGCCGCCGCTCTGCGCCAAAGCGCCGGGCGCTTGACGTTCATCCGCATCAATCATCCGAGCCTCGGGCAGCTCGAAAAAGACCTTTCAGTGCTCGCTGCGCACGGCGACCAGGCGATCATGCTGCCGAAAGTCGAGCAGGTCGAAGACGTGAGCGAGGTCGACCGCGCGCTCACGCGGATCGAGCGCGACAACGGCATCGCGCCGCATGCGATCGCCATCATGGTGGGGATCGAAAGCAATCTGGGTGTGCGCAACCTGTTCGACGTTCTCGGCAGCACGCAACGCGCGCGCGGAGCGGTGCTGGCAAGCGCCGAGGAAGGCGACCTGATGGTGGACACCGGCGGGCAGTGGACGCCGACCGGCGAGGCCCTCGCCTATGCACGCGGCAAGTTCGTCTGCGACGCGCGTGCGGCGGGCGCCACCTATCTGCTGGACGGCGCCTTCATGAACCTGCAGGGCACCGATGCGCTGCGGCAGGAAACGACGTTGGCGCGGACCATGGGGTTCACCGGGAAGACCGCCATCCATCCGCGCCAGGTGGCGGTGATCAACGAGGTGTTCTCGCCGACCGCGCAGGAGGTCGACCGCGCCCGCAAGCTGCTGCAGGTCTTTCGCGCGGCCGAAGCCGAGGGCCGCGGCGCGGTGCAGTTTGAGGGCATGATGGTCGACTACGCCAACGTGAAGCGCGCCGAGCAGATTTTGGCGCTGGCCGAAACCCTCTAACCGGCTGCGCGCGCCGCCTCCAGCGCATCGTGCGCGCTGTAGGCGGCGTCGACCGCGGCGCGGCGCCGCTGCAGGATCCAGCGCTTGACGTCGCGGAACGTCTCGGCCGGCTTCGCCGCCAGCGCCGCCGCACGTGCTTCCGCCTCTTCGGCCAGACGGTCCGGCGGCACCACCGCGTGCACCAGCCCGCGCTGCAGGGCTTCGGCCGCCGTCATCCGGCGGCCGGTGAGCACGAGATCGTTGGCGAGGCCGTCTCCGGCCAGCACGGCCACCAGTGTGTGTCCGAGAAACGTCGCGATGCCGATATCGATCTCCGGCAGCGTCAGCGTCGCGTGCTCGGCCGCCGCCACCTGATCGGCATGCAGCGCCAGCATCAGGCCGGCGCCCATCGCGACGCCGTTGAGCGCGACCACGAGCGGCTT
>DASWSO010000720.1:0-3488 GCA_036402635.1 Xanthobacteraceae bacterium | reverse complement strand
CCGTCGTCGCCGCGGTTGCTTTCGGCGCCGAGCGCAGCGGAGAGATCCTCCGCGCCCCAGGTCAGGCCGCTGAGCCGCGCGCTCACGCCGCCATAGGTGCCGGCCTGAAACAGCGCCGCCGCGGTCTCGGTCGCGAGCGCGATGATGTGGATGCCGCCGTCGGGCAGATCGTGGATCGCTTCCTGCACCGCCAGCTTGGCGTCGAGATGCGCGACCGAGGCGCCGCCTTCCGCCTTCGGCAGCAGGATGCCGTCCGGCCGGGCGGCGACCACCGCCGCGACGTCGTCGTCGGTGAGCCCGGTATCGAGCGCATTGACGCGCACGATCAGGCGCGGCCGCTCGGCCAGCGGCGCGAGTTCGCGCAGGAAGCCCGCCGTGATGACGCGCGCTTCCGCCTTGCGGTCGGCCGCCACCGAATCCTCCAGGTCGAGCACCAGCGCGTCGGCGCCGACGGTCAGGCTTTTGTCGAGCTTCTTCGGGCTGTCGCCCGGGACGAACAGGAGCGAGCGCATGATCACCGTGGCCGTTGCCGCATGAGTCCCTGGCGGCGGCATTCCGCCACCAGCTTGCCGTGCTGATTGTAGGCGCGATGCAGGAAGTCGACGATGCCGGAGCCGGGCCGCGACTTCGATTCCCGCTTGCCGACGATCTCGGTGGTGCAGCGCACGGTGTCGCCGTCGAACAGCGGATGCGGGAACTTGACGTCGGTCATGCCGAGATTGGCGATGGTGGTGCCGACGGTGGTGTCGTTGACCGAGATGCCGATCATCAGCCCGAGCGTGAGCAGCGAGTTCATCAGCGGCTGGCCCCACTCGGTCTCGGTCTCGCAGAAGTGCTTGTCGATGTGCAGCGGCTGCGGATTGAGCGTCATGTTGCAAAACAGCATGTTGTCGGCCTGCGTCAGCGTGCGCGTGAGCCCGTGCGCGATCACGGCGCCGACCTCGAAATCCTCGTAGTACATTCCGCCGCGCGGATGCCGGACCGTGGTCGTGCTCATGCGCCCTCCGGAGCTCGTGCGCGGCTCAAACCGCGACGCTTAACCGATCGTTTACCATGTTCCCCGATGCTGCCGCAGCGGCCGAGAGCGCGCAATCCGTGCGCTTTTTCCGCGCGCCCGGGTCGGCGATGCTTCTCGAAGTCACCAGCGACATCTTTACGCGCATCACCACCGCCATTCGCGACGCCGCACAGGCGACCGGGGCGAGCTTCGACTATCTGCTGAAGACCGCGCAACGCGAATCCGGCATGGATCCGACCGCCAAGGCCGCGACGTCGTCGGCCGGCGGGCTGTTTCAGTTCATCGACCAGACCTGGCTGCAGACGCTGAAGACGGCCGGGCCGGAGCTCGGCTACCAGCGCTATGCCGACGCCATCGAGCAGACCCCGTCCGGCCGCTTCACGGTCGCCGATCCGGCGCAGCGGCAGGCCGTGATGGCGCTGCGCAACGACCCGACCGCGGCCTCGGCGATGGCCGGCGCGTTCACCAAGCGCAACGCCGCGACGCTGGCCGCGAAGCTCGGCCGCCAGCCGACCGACGGCGAGCTCTACATCGCGCATTTCCTCGGGCCGGCCGGCGCCTCGCGCTTCATCACCGCCGCGCAGGCGAGCCCGGACGCGCGTGCTGCGGATGCCTTCCCGAATGCGGCCGGCGCCAACCGCTCGATCTTCTACGACGTGCGCGGCAAGAGCCGCTCGCTGGCGCAGGTCTACGACGTGCTCGTGTCCAAGCACGAGCGCACCCGCACGCCGCCGATCGCGCCGGTGCTGCTGGCGGCAATGAACGCGCCGAAGGACGGCGGGTCGACGTCGATGCGGGCGCGCTCCGCCGACCCGGCGGAGCCGCTGCTGCCAACGCGGAGCGCCTACGCGGCCGAGAGCGGCCCGGTGTTTCACAATCTCTTCCACCCCGAAGGCCGCGGTGCGGTCTCCTCGCTGGTGAGCGAGCTGTGGGGTGCCAAGAGCGTGCAGTTTCCGGATCGGCCGCGGTCGCCGCCGCCGAGTTCAGACGCCGCTGCAAGCGCGCCGGCCGGCAAGCCGCTCGACCTGTTCCGGTTCCTGCGCTCCGACACCCGCCCCGGCGGCAGCGCGTAAGGTGTCATTCCGGACGGCCTCGCAAGCGCTCGGCTTGCGGACTGACGGCCGCCGGCTGCGCGTCGACTACGCCGCGCTCGACTCCGCCAAGATCCACGCGAGATAGGCCGGGTCGCCGCCTTCCACCGGCAGCACCGCGATCGCCGGCGTGGTGTAGGGATGGGTCTCGCGCACCGCGGCGCAAACCTCTTCGACCCGGTCGATGCGGGTTTTGACGATCATCACGACTTCCTCGGCGCGCTCGATCGCGCCCTCCCAGCGGTAGTGCGAGATCATTCCCGGCAGGATGTTGACGCAGGCCGCGAGCCTGCGCTCGACCAGCCCGCGGCCGGCGCGCTCCGCCTCGACAAGCGCCGGATAGGTCGTATAGACGAACACCGCGCGTTCCACCGCTGCAACTCCTCGACGTCGCTTAACGCGTTGAGATCACCGCCCGCGCCCGAACCGGTTTGTACCGCATGAACGCCGCGCCCGCCCGCTACGACCGCGTCGCCTTTGTGGCGAGCTCGACGCCGGAGGCGCAGCAGGCGCGCCAGACGCTGGCGCAGCGCTACGGCGACGCGTCTCCCGAGCAGGCCGACGTGATCGTCGCGCTCGGCGGCGACGGGCTGATGCTGCAGACGCTGCACCGCTCGCTCGGATCCGGGCGGCCGATCTACGGCATGCATCGCGGCACCGTCGGCTTCCTGATGAACGAATACCAGGAGGAGGGCTTGCGCGAGCGGCTGGCGGCGGCGAAGACCACGCCGATCCATCCGCTGCTGATGCGCACGCGTGATGCCGCCGGCGCGACGCGCGAACTGCATGCCTTCAATGAGGTCTCGCTGTTTCGCCAGATGCACCAAGCGGCGCGTCTGCGCGTCCTCATCGACGGCAAGGTGCGGCTGGAGGAGCTGGTCGCCGACGGGCTGTTGGTCGCCACGCCGGCCGGCTCCACCGCCTACAATCTCTCGGCGCAAGGGCCGATCATCCCGATCAACGCGCCGCTGCTCGCGCTCACGCCGATCAGCCCGTTCCGGCCGCGCCGCTGGCGCGGCGCGCTCTTGCCCGACAAGGCCTGCATCACGCTCGACGTGCTGGAGCCGGAGAAGCGTCCGGTCGCCGCGGTCGCCGACCACGACGAGGTGCGCGACGTGCGCAGCGTCGCGATCGAGATGGATCACGCCGTGACGATGCAACTGCTGTTCGACCCCGGCCACAGCCTCGACGAACGGATCCTGCGCGAGCAGTTCGGCTATTGAGCTTTCGACGCGCAATTTCCCGTTACCGTTCGAGCAAGTAGGATGGGTTGAGCCCTTCGCGAAACCCATCATCAGAGTTCGCGAGATAGATGATGGGTTTCGCTGACGCTCTACCCATCCTACGACGCTGATGAATTTTTTCCTTGACAAGGACTA
>DASWSO010000719.1:0-7328 GCA_036402635.1 Xanthobacteraceae bacterium | reverse complement strand
CGGCGTGTGCCGCCGCAACCCCTCCGCCACGGAGCGGCCTGCGCCGGACGATCACGACCGCCGCTCGCGCGACCGCGAGCCCCGCCGCTAACACGTACGCTTTCTGTTTTCGGCGTCGGCGGTCTCCTCCCCTCTCCGCTTGCAGGAGAAGGGAGTAGCGCCCGCGTCATCGCGACCCTCACGCCACCTGACGTACCTCGCCGCCGCCGCCCGGCGGCGGGATCGGCATGCCGTCGCCGGCGTATTCGTTGAGCTTGTTGCGCAGCGTGCGGATCGAGATGCCCAGGATGTTGGCCGCATGGGTGCGGTTGCCGAGGCAGTGCTTCAGCGTCTCGATGATGAGGTCGCGTTCGACGTCGGCGACCGTGCGCCCGACCAGCGAGCGCGTCACCTGCTCGGCAGCGAGCGCCGCATGCGCGACCGGCGCCGGATGCCGCCCGTCGTCGAGCCGCGCGCCGTCGGGCGCCCGGATCACGTCGACTTCGATCTCCGCGCCGCTGGCGAGCAGCACCGCGCGATGGATGGTGTTCTCCAGCTCGCGCACATTGCCGCGCCAGGTGTTGACGACCAGCGCGCGGCGCGCGTCGGCCGACAGCGGCCGCAGCGGCAGGCCATTCGCCTGGGCGTATTTGCGCACGAAGTGCTGCGCCACTTCCAGGATATCGGCGGGGCGCTCGCGCAGCGGCGGGATGTTCAGCGTCACCACGTTGAGGCGGTACAGCAGATCCTCGCGGAACTTGCCCTCGCGCACCGCCACGACCAGGTTGCGGTTGGAGGTCGCCAGCACGCGGATATTGACCGGCACCGGGCGGCCGCCGCCGACCCGGTCGATCACCCGCTCCTGCAAAGCTCGCAGCAGCTTGGCCTGCAGCCGCACGTCCATCTCGGAGATCTCGTCGAGCAGCAGCGTGCCGCCGGACGCTTCCTCGAACTTGCCGATGCGGCGCGCGATCGCGCCGGTGAAGGCGCCCTTCTCGTGGCCGAACAGCTCGGACTCCATCAGCGCTTCCGGAATGGCGGCACAATTCACCGAGATGAACGGCTGCCGCGCCCGGTTGGACTTGCCGTGCAGATAGCGCGCCAGCACCTCTTTGCCGGTGCCGGACTCGCCGGTGATCAGCACCGAAGCGTCGGCCGGCGCGATCTGCTGCGCCAGCTTGACGACCCGCGCCATCGCCTCGTCGCGGTAGACGAGCTCGCGGTGATCGTCCGCCACCGCCGCCAGCACCGCCGCGATCAGCTCCGGATCCGGCGGCAGCGGGATGTACTCCTTGGCGCCGGCATGGATGGCGGCGACGGCGGCGCGCGCATCGGTGCCGGTGCCGCAGGCCACGATCGGCACATGGATGTGCTCGGCCGCCAGCTTCGCCACCAGGTCGGCGATGTCGAGCGCCACGTCGACCATCAGCAAGTCGGCGCCGCGGCCGCCGCGCAGCACCCGCAGGCCCTGCTCGATGTCGCTCGCATGGGTGACGGCCGCGCCTCTGTCCATCGCGATTTTGGTGGCAGTCGTGAGCTGCCCCGAGAGGGTTCCGACGATCAGGAGACGCATGGTCTGTATCCTTTCCTCTGCGAGGAACAGCGAATGGCGAGTAGCGAACAGTGAGAGTGAGTAGTGACGACAGGCAGCGTCCGCGTCGCGCTCGCTATTCGCGGCTCATTCAGTTGCGGTCCGCCTTGATGATTTCCGTCATCGTGACACCGAGCTTGTCTTCCACCAGAACCACTTCGCCGCGTGCGACCAGGCGATTGTTGACGTAGATGTCGATCGCTTCGCCGACCTTGCGGTCGAGCTCGAGCACCGCGCCGGGCCCGAGCTTGAGCAGCTGTCCGACGTCCATGCGGGAGCGCCCGAGCACGGCCGAGACCTGCACCGGCACGTCGAAGATCGCCTCCAGGTCGGCGGCCGAACTGGCGTTGCCCTCCTCCGACGGTGGCGCGAACGGCGAGTCTTCGTCGAGCGCCTCCATGGCGCCGTGATCGAGGTTGGGCAGCGGCAGCTTGTCTTGGCTATCCATCGAGGTCTGCTCCGGTATGTGCATCGGGGGCCGCGCCGCCGGCGCGGACGGCGAGATAACGATCCACGGCCTGGCCGATCAGCGCTTCGACCGCCGCGCGGTTGCGTACGGTGCCGCCGTCCGCCCATTCGATGCGGCAGTCGCCCTGCCCGATGCCCGGCTCGCCGAGCACGATCAGGCGCCCTTCGAAACCGGACGCGGCGGCGATCTCCTGCAGCTTCGGTTGCGCGAGCTCGTAGACGTCCTCGCTCACCCGCACCACGACATGCGGCGTGCCGACCAGGTGGCGGAGGCATTCGGTCGCCAGTGCCGCCACTTCGGCGAACGGCTCGCGCGCGATCAGCGCCGGCGCCAGCTTGGCCGCGACCGCGGCCGCGATCTCGACCGCTTCGACCTCGCGCCTCGCTTCCGTGCCGGCGAGGCCGCGGGCGAGTTCCTGCAGGGCGTCGGCGGCACGGCCGAGCGCAACCGCCACCTGGCGGTCGAGCTCGACGGCGCTTTCGGCGCGGGCCGCCGCGTGACCCGCAAGGTAGCCGCGGCTTTCCGCCCCGGCGACCGCCAGCTGGTGCTCGGCCAGCGGCACGGCGCCGGCCGCCGCCTTGCCGCTGCGGCCGAAGTCGTTGTCGAACAGGAATTTGGCGGGCGCGCTCATCCGGTCATTGGCCCTAGTAGACCAGCTCGTCGTCGCCGCGGTTCTTCGAGATCATGATCTCGCCCTTGGCGGCCAGGTCCTTGCTGAGGTTGACCAGCAGCGTCTGCGCCTCGTCGACGTCGCGCAGGCGCACCGGCCCCATCGCCTGCATGTCGTCGACCAGCATCTTGGCGGCCCGCGTCGACATGTTGCCGAGGAAGAAGGTGCGGACCGCGTCGGACGCGCCCTTCAGCGCGATCGCCAGCTTGTCCTTGTCGACGTGCCGCATCAGCGTCTGCGCCGAAGCGGAGTCGAGCTTGGTCAGGTCGTCGAACGTGAACATCAGCATCTTGATGCGCTCGGCCGCCTCGCGCGACTGTTCTTCCAGCGCGGTGAGGAAGCGCGTCTCGGTCTGCCGGTCGAAGTTGTTGAAGATCTCCGCCATCACCTCGTGGGCGTCGCGGCGGCGGGTCTGCGACAGGTTCGACATGAATTCGGTGCGCAGCGTCTGCTCGACGCGCTCGATCACGTCCTTCTGCACCGCCTCCATCTTCAGCATGCGTCCGACCACGTCGAGCGCCAATTCCTCGGGCAGGATCGCCAGCACGCGCGCGGCATGTTCCGGCCGGATCTTGGAGAGCACCACGGCGACCGTCTGCGGGTATTCGTTCTTGAGGTAGTTGGCGAGCACCTGCTCCTGCACGTTGGAGAGCTTCTCCCACATGTTGCGGCCGGCCGGGCCGCGGATTTCGTCCATCAGGCCGTGCACGCGATCGCCCGGCAGGTACTGCTGCAGCAGCCGCTCGGTCGCCTCGTAATTGCCCATGACGGCGCCGGACGCGGACAGCCGCGAGACGAATTCCAACAGCAGGTTCTCGACCGCGCCGGCGTCGACAACGCCGAGTGTCGACATGGTGACCGAGAGCGTGCGCAGCTCGTCGTCGTCCAGCAGCTTCCAGATCTTGCCGCCGAACTGCTCGCCGAGCGCCAGCATCAGCACGGCGGCACGCTCGACCCCGCGCAGATCGCGTCCGCTCGAGCCATGCGCGGTCTGCCGGCCGGCCAGGGTCGCGACCAGGTTGGCGATGTCCTCGCCCTTGGTTTGGGTGTTTGCGGGAACGGCCATGGCGGATCAGGCGGCGTCATGGAGCCAGTGGCGGATGATCGCCACGGTCTCGTTGGGGTTGCCGTCGGCCAGCTCGCCGACCTTCTGCACCGACTGCGCGTGCACCTGCCCGCGCACCTGCGCGATGTCGATCATCTTCACGGTCTGGCTCTCGATCGGCGGCAGCGGCTCGGAAGCGATCGGGCTGGAAGCCGCGACCGCCGGCAGCGCGACCGCAACGGCGGCGGGTGCCGGCAGCCGCGCCGTGGTGTCCGGCGTGATGATGCGGCCGACCAGCGGCCGCACCACGAACAGCACCACGAACACGGCGAGCAGCGCCATCACGGCCAGCTCGACGCCGCGCATGATTTCAAGGTTTCCGAACTGGAACATCGAGGACCAGCCGCCCGGCTCGCTGAACACCGCGACCGGCGCCTCGGCGAAGCGCAGGTTGACGATCTCGACTTGATCGCCGCGCTTCTGGTCGAACCCGATGGCGGTGCGCACCAGCGCGGCGATCCGGTCGACGTCCTCCTTGCTGCGCGGCTGGTAAGTCGATTCGCCCTTTTCGTTCTTGCCGTAGGTGCCGTCGACCAGCACCGCGGCCGAGATGCGTTTCACCCGGCCGCCTTCGATCACCTCGGTCTTGGTGGTGCGCGAGATCTCGTAATTGACGATCTCCTCGGACTTCTTGCTCTGGTCGCGCGACGCCGCGGCCTCGCCGCCGCGCTGGTTGGCGCCGGGCAGCTCGTTGGCGACCGTCACCTGCCCTTCCTTGTCGCCGCTCGTGGAGGTTTCCTCGCGCACCTGGCTGGAGCGCAGCACGCGGCCTTCGGGATCGAAGGTGTCGGAGGTCTGGGTGATGCGGTTGAGGTCGAAGTCGGCGGTGAGCTGGACGCGGGCGCGCCCGGGCCCGACCACCGACGTCACGATCGACTCGATCTGCTCGCGCAGCCGCCGCTCGAACGTCTGCTGACGGTCCATGCCGGCGACGCCGATGCTGGATGTCGCGTCGCCGCTGGCGCCGTCGGCGAGCAGCTGGCCGCCCTCGTCGACGATGGAGACGCGCTCCGGCCGCAGCCCGTTGACGGCCGACGCGATCAAATGCCGGATCGCCCGCACCTGCTGCGCTTCCAGCGTGCCGCGCACCTTCAGCACGATCGAAGCCGACGGCTCCACCTTCTCGCGCGAGAACAGCGGCCGCTCCGGCAGCACCAGGTGCACGCGCGCGCCCTGCACGCGGTCGATCGCCCGGATGGTGCGGGCGAGCTCGCCCTCCAGCGCGCGCAGATGGTTGATGTTCTGCACGAACGAGGTGGCGCCCAGCACGTCCGATTTGTCGAAGATCTCGTAGCCGATGCCGGCGCCCTTCGGCAGGCCCGACTCGGCGAGCTTCATGCGCAGCCGCGCCACCTGCTCCTTCGGCACCAGCACGGAGCTGCCGTCGCCGCGCAGCTCGAACGCGATCCCCTGCCGCTCCAGGTCCTTGACGATGGCGCCGGAGTCAGGCGGCGAGAGGTCGGTGAACAGCGGCGTCATCTGCGGCGCAGTGACGCGCAGGATCACGAAACCAAAGAACGCCACCAGCGCGACCGTGACGGCCGCCATGGCCGCCAGCCGCGCCGCACCGAGCGCTTTCACGAAGTCCAAGAAGCCTTGCACGGGACCAGCCCTGATCCGCGAGGCGCGCGAACGACGCCTACCCGGCAAGAATTGCCCGGCTTATGGTTTCCGATTGGTTAACTGCGCCGTTAACGAAGCGAATTGCTGCGCAGCGCGGCGCCGCGGCTGCACGCCGCGCGGGCGCCGGCGCGCCGCTGCCACGCAGGCGACGCAAAACGCGCAAGCGCCCGCGGTGAGGCGGGCGCCGTTAACGAGTTGGAAAGGGTTACTGGCGGTATTGCTGGGTGCGCGTCGTGCGCAGGCCGGCAAGGCCATGCCGATCGATGGAATACTGCCAGGAGAGGAATTCCTCGACCGTCAGCGTATAGCGGCTGCATGCCTCTTCCAGCGATAGGAGGCCGCCCCGTACCGCGGCCACCACCTCGGCCTTCCGGCGGATCACCCAGCGCTTGGTGCCGGGCGCCGGAAGATCGGCGATGGTGAGCGGACTGCCATCTGGCCCGATGACGTACTTGACCCTCGGGCGAATGGGCTCGGTCATTGGTACTCTCACGGACACACGACACAGACCAAACTTGCCGTGAGACTACCGGTCCCGACTTAAAATTTGCCTAAGCGCTCGATTCGACTGAGAAAAGAATGCCGGCCGATCGTGCGGCCAGCGGATTTCGTCTCGGCAATGAGGTGCGACAGCCTGCGCTTCAGCTCGTCGTGCGGCGCACTTGTTTGATCTTGTCGAGCGTGAATTCCTGACCGCCGATCGACAGAACCGGCGGCGACTTGCTGAGATCGACGCCGTCGACCACGCCCTGCACCAGCGTCGACACGCTCACCGGCTGGCCGCTCGCGTCCTTGGCGACCACCGAGATCGTGTAGTCGCCGTCGGTCAGCACCTGCCCGTTGGCGCCGCGCCCGTTCCACGCGAAGCTCTGCGCGCCGGCGCCGAGCGTGCGGTTCTCGGTGTAGACCACCTCGCCGGTGGCGCTCTTGACGTTGATGGTGGCGGCCGCCGGCTTGTCGAGCGTGAAGGACCAGTCGGCACGTCCGTTCTGCAGCTTCGCGGTGCTGCCCTCAACCGACACGGTGGAGCCGAGGAAGTTCATCGCCGCGGCGATCTGGCTGGTCTGCTGCAGCGAGATCAGCGAGCCGAGCGAGGTGTTCATGTTGATCTGCTGCTCGACCTGCGCGAACTGCACCAGCTGCGAGGTGAACTGGTTGGTGTCGAGCGGGTCCATCGGATTCTGGTTCTTCAGCTGCGTCGTCAGCAGCTGCAGGAACGTGTCAAAGTTCTTCGCGATCGTCGCCTTGCCGGTGGTGCCGGCGGCGACGGCAGCCGAGCCGGTCGCGGCGGTAGCAGCAGAGATGTCGGTCGTCATGGCTTTCGCTCACACGCTGATGTCGATGCCGCGGCCGAGCCCGCGAAGCGCGCCGTAGCCGCGGCGCACGGCTTCCTGCACCGCGACGTTCTCGTCCGGCACGATCAAGAGGTTGGGCCGGCTCGCAGGTTCGAACCCGCTCCAGCGCCCCTGCGACTGGTCGCGCAGCGAGAACTGCAAGCCGGCATCGTCGGTGCGCAGGCCGGCCTGCTGCAGCGCGCGTTCCAGCGACGCGGCGTCGCGCCGCAGCAGGTCGAGCGTCTCGGCACGCTCGACCACGAGCCGCGACGTGACGTGGCCGTCGCGCGCCACGTCGAGGCGGACGTCGATGCGTCCAAGCTCGGGCGGATCGAGGCGGATATCAAAGCGGCGCTTGCCCTCCGCGGCACGCGCCGCGATCTCGACCGACAGGCCGGTGAGCGGCACGGCGTCCGTGTCCTGCTGCGGCGTCGGGACGGCGATCACCGGGCCGGCGGCGGCGCTTGCTGCCAGGTTGGTTACGCCGCCGACCGGAGCGATGGCAGCGGAATTGATCGTGCCGGCATCCGGAGCTGGTGCGGAAACGGAAGGCGGCG
>DASWSO010000718.1:0-1926 GCA_036402635.1 Xanthobacteraceae bacterium | reverse complement strand
GACGCCCTTGCGGACCTGGGCGCTGAGCCGACCCGCTGGTCGCCGGCCGGGCTGCGGATCGCGCTCGGCGCGGACGCGCGCAGTCCCGGCCTGCATGCCGAGCCGGCATTTCTGAAGGGTTGGGTGGAAATCCAGGACGAGGGCTCGCAGCTCGCCGCGCTCTTTTCCGGCGCCGCGCCGGGTGAGCAGGTAGTCGATCTCTGCGCCGGGGCTGGCGGCAAGACGCTGGCGATCGCGGCGGCGATGCAGGGCCGCGGTCAGATTTTCGCGACCGACCTCGACAAGCGCCGGCTGGCGCCGATTCACGAGCGGTTGGCGCGTGCCGCCGTGCGCAACGTGCAGGTGCTGACGCCGCGCAGCTCCGGCGACGTGCTCGCCGATCATGCCGGCAAGGCCGACCTGGTGCTGGTGGATGCACCGTGCTCCGGCACCGGCGCGTGGCGGCGCAATCCCGACGCCAAGTGGCGGATGCGCCCGACCGCGCTGCAACGCCGGCTGGAGGAACAGGCCGACGTGCTCGACCGCGCCGCTTCCCTGGTGAAGCCCGGTGGCCGCGTCGCCTATATCACCTGCTCGGTGCTGGAGCCGGAGAACGGCGCGCAGGTGCGCGCCTTCGTCGAGCGGCATTCCGCGTTCGCGGTGGTCCCGCCCGAGCAGGTCATTGCGGCTTTGGGTGACAACGCGGCCGCGTTCCGCGACGCGGCGCTGCTGCTGCCGGAGGGGGTACTGATGACCCCGCGGCGCACCGGCACCGACGGTTTCTTCGTCTCGCTGTTGCGGAAGCGCGCCTGAGGGGGTGGACAAGCCCCGGCATGCACCGCAAGTAAGCGCGCTACCGGCCCGCTGGCGGCCGTTTTGAGCGGGCTCATGCACGACAAGATCCTGATCGTCGATTTCGGCTCCCAGGTGACGCAGCTGATCGCGCGCCGCGTGCGCGAGGAGGGCGTCTACAGCGAGATCGTGCCCTATCAGAAGGCGGCGGAAGCCTTCATGGCGATGCGGCCGCGCGGCGTCATCCTCTCGGGCGGCCCCGCTTCGGTGCTCGATCCCGGCGCGCCGCTCGCTCCCAGCCTGATCTACGAATCCGGCGTCCCGGTGCTCGGCATCTGCTACGGCGAGCAGGCGATGGCGCACCAGCTCGGCGGCCAGGTGGAAGGTGGCCACCACCGCGAATTCGGGCGCGCCGAAGTCGAGGTTACGGCGGATTCGCCGATCTTCGAGGGCGTCTGGCGCAAGGGCGAGCGCTATCCGGTGTGGATGAGCCACGGCGACCGCGTCACCCGGCTGCCGGAGGGGTTCCGCGTGCTCGGCACCTCCGAGAACGCGCCGATCGCGATGATCGGCAACGAGGCCCGCAAGTTCTACGCCGTGCAGTTCCACCTCGAAGTGGTGCACACGCCGCACGGCGCCGCTATCCTGCGCAACTTCGTGCGCAACGTCGTCGGCGCCGCCGGCGACTGGACCATGCGCGCGTTCCGCGACGAGGCGATCGAGAAGATACGCGCGCAGGTCGGCAAGGGCAGGGTGATCTGCGGCCTCTCCGGCGGCGTCGATTCCGCGGTGGCGGCGGTGCAGATCCACGAGGCGATCGGCGAGCAGCTCACCTGCGTGTTGGTGGACCACGGACTGCTGCGGCTCGGCGAGGCCGAGAAGGTGGTGACGCTGTTTCGCGACAGCTACAACATCCCGCTCGTGCACGTGCGGGCGGAGGAGCTTTTTCTCGGCCAGCTCGAAGGCGTCACCGACCCGGAGGTCAAGCGCAAGACCATCGGCAGGCTGTTCATCGACGTGTTCGAGCAGGAGGCCAAGAAGGTCGGCGGCGCCGACTTCCTGGCGCAGGGCACGCTCTATCCGGACGTGATCGAGAGCGTGTCGGTGGTGGGGCCGGCGGCGGCCATCAAGAGCCACCACAATGTCGGCGGGCTG
>DASWSO010000717.1:0-1520 GCA_036402635.1 Xanthobacteraceae bacterium | reverse complement strand
CAGTCAGTCGGGTTGCTACGCGCGTAACCAGGGTATCTGCTAACGCCGCACCTCATGGCTTCACGGCGGTGAGCACGGTCGCGCTCGCAAGCTCAAGCTGCGCATTGCGTGAAAGCTCGGCGCAGAACGGCTGGCCGAGATAGCCGAGCGGCGAGCCGAGGAGGTCGCGAACGCGCATCGCGTCGAAAGCCTTGCGGCGCTCCGCCGGCAGCCCGGCGCGCCAGCTGTTGAGGATCCAGATGAGCGACCACACCGGATGCGTCGAGGGCAGCACCGTCACGTCGCGCACGGTCAGCCGGTCCTCGAACAGGGCGCGGATGCCCTGCGGCGTCGCGTTGAAATAGTGGTGCGGATAGCCGTGCAGCGGCTGCAGGAACGGGATCGCGCAATAAAGCTCGCCGCCGCGCTTGAGCACGCGGGCAATCTCGCGCGCGCAGCGGAACGGGTCGCGCACATGTTCGAGCACCGCGACCGAGATGACGGCGTCGAACGTCTCGTCGACGAACGGCAGCTCTTCGCCGACCCCGAGCACGTCGGTGCTGTCGTAATCCACGATCTCGTAGTTGACGACATTGTCGAAATAGATCGGCCGCTTGCCGGCGCCGCAGTCGAGCACGAGCCCGTCGCGATAGCGCCCGACCAGCTCCATCATGTGCTCGTCGTAGCCGTTCTCTGAGACGTTCGCTGTGTCGGCGATGCGGGCCTCGGTCCGCAGCTCCTCGGTCAGGAAGTCGAGCTTGCCGCCGTGCTCGCAGTGCGCAAGCTCGGTGCGCAGGTGAGACCGCAGCCTCGCCAGCTTGCGGGCGCGCGCCTCGGGCGTCGCCACCACCCGCTCCGGCGCGGATCGGGCTGGAGGCGCCGCGCGCCGGGGGAGCAGACGCTGGAGTACCGACCCCTGCATGCCTCCGCGACCTCAGTTACGGTTGGACTCTCGCTTACCGAGCAAGCCTTGCAGAATGCGACCGTTTCTACCACCGATATCGTTCGCGGACTGGCGCCAACGTCGTAGGGCGGGTTAGCGCAGCGTAACCCGGCGTCCGCCACACGCTCGCGCGGCGGGTTACGCCCGAACGGGCTAAACCGCCCTACGGGCTGTTTTGGCCGCCGCAACACGGGTCGGAATAGGGGCAGGCTCCGAGACAAAATCTAAGTAATTGATCGAAACCGGGCATTTCGTGCTAGACGGCGCCCTCCGTCTCCGCCACAAAAACACATTGCGGTCGATGAGGTCTACGCCCATTCGCGGGCCGCTTTGACCTGCCCGTCTTGAGTGGGATCAGTCCTCAGGATGCTCACTCCGACTTCGACCAAGCGCGCGTTCCGCTCATCTGATGTGGTGCGGATCCCGGTCGAACGGCCTTGCGTCTCCCTGCCAGGCCGGCGTCGTCTTGGCCGCACCGCCGCCGCTTTTGCCGCCTAACGCCTCGCCGGCATAAGGCGCAGACACAGGCTTTTCGAGGATAGCGGCATGATTGGACGTGCGGTCGCGATGATTGTGGGGCTCACGCTGGGGATCGCGC
>DASWSO010000716.1:0-2319 GCA_036402635.1 Xanthobacteraceae bacterium | reverse complement strand
AGGTGTTCAACCAGAGCACCAAGGCCAATCAGCGCGGGCTGCTGCTGTGGGGCACGCTGGAGAACCATGTGGCCGAGCAGGCGCACAAGGGCAAGCTCTCGATCTTCAACGGCCCGATCTTCCGCAAGAACGACCGCCTGCACCGCGACGTGAAGATCCCGCGCGAATTCTACAAGCTGATCGTCTACCGCAAGGACGACGACACGCCGGGCGCGGCGGCGTTCATCCTGAGCCAGCAGGCGCTGATCAAGAACCTGCCGGCGGAGGAGTTCGAGGTCGGCCCGTACCAGCCATTCCAGGTCAAGATCGGCGATCTGGAAGCGCGCACCGGCCTGGATTTCGGGACGATCCGCGGTTTCGACGCGCTGCACGCCTCCGGCCAGGAGGCGTTTCTGGAGGGCGCGACCGCCAGCGTGGTGCCGCTCGCCGCCCTGCGCGACGTCGGGCTCTACGGGCGCGAGCGGGGGCAGCCCCGCCGGCCGCGGCCGCCGTGCTTGAGCGGCGGCGCCGCCGCGCTAAGCTTGCCCGCGATGGTCCTGCCGCCCGGTTCGCGGGCCGGGCGCGGCGCGGGACGGCCGAACGAGGAGGCTTTCAGTTTTGCGGATGTTTTTCCTGGCGGCGGCGCTGGCGCTGACGGCGGCCGCGCCGGCCGAGGCGGCGGTGCGTATCCGCGCCAGCGCCGGCGGCGTGATCGGGCAATACCTGCTGATGTTCGCCGCGCTCAAGCAGGCGGGCGAGAGCGTGATCATCGACGGCCCCTGCCTCTCCGCCTGCACCCTGGTGTTGAGCGTGATGCCGCGCGGGCGCGTGTGCGTGACGCCGCGCGCGGTGCTCGGCTTCCATGCGGCGTGGACGCCGGGCAAGCGCGGCACGATGCTCACGCACGCCAAGGCGACGCGGCTGATGCTCGACACCTATCCGGAGCCGGTGCAGGCCTGGATCCGCCGCCACGGCGGCCTCTCCCAGCGCACGCTGCTGCTGCGCGGCCGCGAGCTCGCCGCCATGTATCCGGGGTGCGGGTGACTGCGTAGGGCGGGTTAGGCGCAGCCGTAACCCGCCGCATCGAAACCAGCAGCGCCTCCTGGATTGGCGGATTGCGCTTCGCTCATCCGCCCTACGCTCCAGAGCGTAGGGTGGGCACAAGGCGCGGCAGCGCCGTGCCCACCGGCCAATGCCACCGCAAGGAATGGTGGGCACGCTGCGCTTTGCCCACCCCACGCGCTTCGCGGCCGCGAACTCGCCGCGATGTATCCGGGGTGCGGGTAGGACAGGAGCAGCGCTATTCGACGCGGGCGCCGGACCGCTTCACGAGGTCGCTCCACTTCACCACCTCGTTCTGCGCAAAGGCCGTGAGCTGCTCGCCCTTGAGCGGCAGCAACTCGAC
Source organism: Xanthobacteraceae bacterium (assembly GCA_036402635.1). GTDB lineage: Bacteria > Pseudomonadota > Alphaproteobacteria > Rhizobiales > Xanthobacteraceae > DASWSO01. The sequence continues at coordinate 935 of DASWSO010000716.1, read as the reverse complement.
TCCCTGCGCCGTCAGCTGGCCGGAAATCTCCGCATCGCCGAGCACCCGGTCGGTGGCCTCGCGCAGACGTGCGACCGCCGCATCCGGCGTCGCGGCGGGCGCATAGAGCGCAAACCAGGCGACCAGATCGAAGTTGTCGAGCCCCTGCTCGATCATGGTGGGGACATCCGGAGCGGCGACGCTGCGCCGCGCACTCGACACGCCGACGGCGCGCAGCGTGCCCGACTGCATGTGCGGCACCACCGCAGCCGGATGATAGAACATGAACTGCGTCTGGCCGGTGATGACGTCGGTCACCGCCATGCCGCCTTCCTTGTACGGCACGTGCGTCATGTTCCCGCCGGACTTGCTCTTGAGCAGCTCGCCGGCGAGGTGGCCCGAAGTGCCGGGTCCGGCCGAGGCGAAGCTGATGCCGTCCGGACGCGCCTTCGACAGCGCCACCAGCTCGGCGACGTTGCGCACCGGCAGCGCCTGCGGCACCACCAGCAGCGTCGGCGTATATCCGACCACCGCGATCGGCACGAACTCCTTCAAAGGATCATACGGCAGACGCGAAAACAGGCCGACATTGATGGCGTGCGTGCCCACCGTCCCCATCACGATCGTGTAGCCGTCGGGCGGCGCCTTGGCGACCGCATTGGTCCCGATCGAGCCGCCCGCGCCGGGCCGGTTCTCGATCACCACGGTCTGCCCAAGCTCCTTGGCGAGCGCGTTGCCGACCAGCCGCGCGACGATGTCGGTGGTCGTGCCGGGCCCGAACGGCACGATCATCCGCACGGTCCTGGAGGGGTAATTTTGCGCCAGCGCCGCATCGGGCGCGGCCGCCGCCAGGGCGGCAAAAAGCACCGGCAGATAGCGCAAGAGCTTAAGCATGTTCCGGTTCTCCACGCTTCCTCGTCCGCATCATGAGGATTGCGGTAGCACGCGCGCGGCCG
>DASWSO010000715.1:0-2411 GCA_036402635.1 Xanthobacteraceae bacterium | reverse complement strand
GTCGTCTTCCGACAACTCGTCCATGCCGAGAATGGCGATGATGTCCTGCAGCGACTTGTACTTCTGCAGCACCTGCTGGACCATCCGCGCGGTGGTGTAGTGCTCCTCGCCGACGATGCTGGCCGACAGCATGCGCGAGGTCGAGTCGAGCGGATCCACCGCCGGATAAATGCCCCTTTCCGAGATCGCGCGGTTCAGCACCGTGGTGGCGTCCAAATGCGCGAACGAGGTCGCGGGCGCCGGGTCGGTCAAGTCGTCGGCCGGCACGTAGATCGCCTGCACCGAGGTAATCGAGCCCTTGTGCGTGGTGGTGATGCGCTCCTGCAGCGCGCCCATGTCGGTGGCGAGCGTCGGCTGATAACCCACCGCCGAAGGAATACGACCGAGCAACGCCGACACTTCCGAGCCCGCCTGGGTGAAGCGGAAGATGTTGTCGACGAAGAACAGCACGTCCTGACCCTGGTCGCGGAAGTGCTCGGCAACCGTGAGGCCGCTGAGCGCGACGCGGGCGCGGGCGCCGGGCGGCTCGTTCATCTGGCCATAGACCAGCGCGCATTTGGAGCCTTCGCCGCCGCCCTTCTTGTTAACGCCGGATTCGATGAACTCGTGATAGAGGTCGTTGCCTTCGCGGGTACGCTCGCCGACGCCGGCGAACACCGAGTAACCGCCATGGGCGCGGGCCACGTTGTTGATCAGTTCCTGAATCAGCACGGTCTTGCCGACGCCGGCGCCGCCGAACAGGCCGATCTTGCCGCCCTTGGCGTAGGGCGCCAGCAGATCGACCACCTTGATGCCGGTGACGAGAATTTCAGCTTCGGTGGACTGGTCGGTATAGAGCGGCGCTTCCTGATGGATCGCGCGCTTGCCCTCGGCCTTGACCGGGCCCTGTTCATCGACCGGCTCGCCGATCACGTTCATGATGCGGCCGAGCGTGCCGGCGCCGACCGGCACCATGATTGGCGCGCCGGTGTCGGTAACTTTGCCGCCGCGGACCAGACCCTCGGTGGTGTCCATCGCGATGGTACGCACCGTGGATTCGCCGAGATGCTGCGCGACTTCGAGCACCAGACGGCTGCCATTGTTGGTGGTCTCAATGGCGTTGAGAATGGCCGGCAGATGGCCTTCGAACTGCACGTCGACGACGGCGCCGATGACTTGCGTGATGCGTCCGGTCTGGTTGGCGGGTGTAGCCATGAAAGTACTCTCCTTCGAATTCTGTCTTTAGACGACCGTCAGCTTGACGGGGATATTGCCCTTGGTCGCCTTCGAGTACGGGCAGACCGTGTGGGCTTCTTCAACCAGTTGCTGGAGCTTGTCTTTGTCGGCGCCAGGAATCGAAACCTTGAGTTCGACGGCAAGGCCGAAGCCGCCGTCTTTCTGATCGAGCGTGACTTCGCAGGTCACCCGCGCGTCCTGGCCGTTGAGGCCGTACTTCTTCGAGATCAGCATGATCGCCTGGCCGTAGCAGGACGAATAACCTAGCGCGAACAGCTGCTCGGGATTATGCCCGTCGCCGGCGCCGCCGATTTCCTTCGGCGCGGCCATCGCCAGCGCTAGCGCGCCGTTGTCGAGCATCGCGCGGCCGTTGCGGCCGCCCTTGGTGGTCGCTGATGTCACATAAGCCATGGAGCGCCTCCTGTTGACATGCGGCTATCAGATCGCCTCGGCGCCGGAGATGATTTCGATCAGCTCCTTGGTGATCATCGCCTGACGGGTACGGTTGTAGATCAGAGTCTGCTTGCGGATCATGTCGCCGGCGTTGCGGGTGGCGTTGTCCATCGCGCTCATCTGCGCGCCGTAGAACGAGGCGTTGTTTTCCAGCAGCGCGCGGAAGATCTGCACCGCGAGATTGCGCGGCAGCAGGCGCGCCAGGATCTCGTCCTCTTCCGGCTCGTATTCGTAAGACGTAGCTGGTCCATTCGCTGCCGGCGCTTCCACCACCAGCGGAATGACCTGCTGGGCGGTCGGAATCTGCGAGATCACGGATTTGAAGCGCGAATAGAACAGCGTGCAGACGTCGAACTCGCCGGCATCGAAGCGCGCCAGAACCTTTTTGGCAATGTCTTCGGCATTGACGAAGCCGAGCTGGCGAACCGAGCGCAGGTCGACGTGCTCGACGATCTGCTTTTCGAAGGTGCGGCGCAGCTGCTCGTAGCCCTTGCGGCCGACGCAGAAGAATTTTACTTCTTTGCCCTGGTTCATCAGCGACAGCGCGCGCTCGCGCGCCAGACGCACGATCGAGGAATTGAAGGCGCCGGACAGGCCACGTTCGCCGGTGCAGACCAGCAGCAGATGCACCTGATCGTTGCCGGTACCGGCCAGCAACGCCGGCGCGCCGGGCGAGCTGCTGGCGGCGGCGGCGATGTTGGAGATCACGGCGTCCATCTTTTCGGCGTAGGGGCGCGCCGCTT
>DASWSO010000714.1:0-3101 GCA_036402635.1 Xanthobacteraceae bacterium | reverse complement strand
GTGAAGGAGCGCATGAGCTCGGTCGACGTGTCGACGGTGATGCCGAACGACCTCATCAACGCCAAGCCGGCGGTGGCCGCGGTGCGCGAATTCTTCGGCTCCTCGCAGCTGTCGCAGTTCATGGACCAGACCAACCCGCTCTCCGAAGTGACGCACAAGCGTCGCGTCTCGGCGCTCGGGCCCGGCGGTCTCACCCGCGAGCGCGCGGGCTTCGAGGTCCGCGACGTCCACCCGACCCACTATGGCCGAATCTGCCCGATCGAGACTCCGGAAGGGCCGAACATCGGCCTGATCAACTCGCTCGCCTCGTTCAGCCGGGTCAACAAATACGGCTTCATCGAAACGCCGTACCGCAAGGTCATCGACAACAAGGTGACCGACGACGTCGTCTACCTGTCGGCGATGGAAGAGGCCAAGCACACGATCGCGCAGGCCAATGCCGAGCTTTCGGACGAGAAGCATTTCGTCGAGGAAATCGTGTCCAGCCGCCAGGCCGGCGAATTCCTGATGGCGCCGCGCGACATCATCACCCTGATGGACGTCAGCCCCAAGCAGCTCGTCTCGGTCGCGGCATCGCTGATCCCGTTCCTGGAAAACGATGACGCCAACCGCGCCTTGATGGGTTCCAACATGCAGCGGCAGGCGGTTCCCCTGGTCCGCGCCGAGGCGCCGTTCGTCGGCACCGGCATGGAGGAGACGGTCGCGCGCGATTCCGGCGCGGCCATCTCCGCCAAGCGCGGCGGCATCGTCGACCAGGTCGACGCGGCCCGGATCGTCGTCCGGGCGACCGGCGAGGTCGAGGCCGGCAAGTCGGGCGTCGACATCTACACGCTGATGAAGTTCCAGCGCTCGAACCAGAACACCTGCATCAACCAGCGTCCGCTGGTGAAGGTGGGCGACGTGGTCAACGCCGGCGACGTCATCGCCGACGGCCCGTCGACCGAGTTCGGCGAGCTCGCGCTCGGCCGCAACGTGCTCGTCGCGTTCATGCCGTGGAACGGCTACAATTATGAGGATTCCATCCTCATTTCCGAGCGCATCGTGAAGGACGACGTGTTCACGTCGATCCACATCGAAGAGTTCGAGGTGATGGCCCGCGACACCAAATTGGGGCCGGAAGACATCACCCGCGACATCCCGAACGTCGGCGAGGAGGCGCTTCGCAACCTCGACGAGGCGGGCATTGTCTATATCGGCGCCGAGGTCGAGCCGGGCGACATCCTGTGCGGCAAGATCACGCCGAAGGGCGAAAGCCCGATGACTCCGGAGGAGAAGCTCCTCAGGGCCATCTTTGGCGAGAAGGCGTCGGACGTGCGCGACACCTCGCTCCGGCTGCCCCCGGGCGTCGCCGGCACGGTGGTCGAGGTGCGTGTGTTCAACCGCCACGGCATCGACATCGACGACCGCACCCGCGCCATCCAGACGGAGGAGAAGGACCGGCTGCGCAAGGACAGCGAGGATGAGCGCTCGATCCTGAAGCGCGCCACCTACTCGCGGCTGCGCGAGATGCTGCTCGGCCAGATCGCCACGGCGGCGCCGAAGGGCTTCAAGAAGGGCGCGGTGATCGACGAGGAGGGCCTCGAAGGCGCCGAGCGCCACGAATGGTGGAAGTTCGCGGTCAAGGACGACAAGGTCCAGGCCGACCTTGAAGCCGTGAAGCAGCAGTATGACGATGCCGAGGCGGTGATCCGCCGCCGGCTCGAGGACCGCATCGAGAAGCTCGAGCGGGGCGACGAGCTGCCGCCGGGCGTCTTGAAGATGGTCAAGGTGTTCGTCGCGGTGAAGCGCAAGCTGCAGCCGGGCGACAAGATGGCCGGCCGCCACGGCAACAAGGGCGTGATCAGCCGCATCCTGCCGATCGAGGACATGCCGTTCCTGGAAGACGGGACGCATGCCGACATCGTGCTCAACCCGCTGGGCGTGCCGAGCCGCATGAACGTGGGCCAGATCTTCGAAACCCATCTCGGCTGGGCCGCGCGCGGCCTCGGCAAGCAGATCGGGGCGATGCTCGAGGAGATCCACGCCAAGGGCAAGGACATCGACGCCAAGGACATCGGCAGCGTCCGCGCCAAGCTCAAGGACATTTACGGCGATCATTATGACGCCGACATCGATGCCCGCGACGACGACCAATTGATGGAGCTCGCCTCCAACCTGGTCGGCGGCGTTCCGATGGGCACTCCGGTGTTCGACGGCGCCCGGGAAGCCGACGTGTCGTTCATGCTGCGCAAGGCCGGGCTCGACGAGAGCGGCCAGGTCGTCCTGTTCGACGGCCGCACCGGCGAGGCCTTCGACCGCAAGGTGACGGTTGGGTATATCTACATGCTCAAGCTCCACCATCTGGTCGACGACAAGATCCACGCGCGTTCGATCGGGCCGTACAGCCTCGTCACCCAGCAGCCGCTGGGCGGCAAGGCGCAGTTCGGCGGGCAGAGGTTCGGCGAGATGGAGGTCTGGGCGCTCCAGGCCTACGGCGCCGCCTACACGCTGCAGGAGATGCTGACGGTGAAGTCGGACGACGTGATCGGCCGCACCAAGGTCTACGAGGCGATCGTCAAGGGCGACGACACGTTCGAGGCCGGCATCCCCGAGAGCTTCAACGTGCTCGTCAAGGAGATGCGCTCGCTGGGCCTGAACGTGGAGCTGAACAGCGTTGTCGATCCGGCCGCGGACGACGAGGCGCCGCGTCTGGCCGCGGAATAGTGACCAAAACCCTCTCCCCTGAGGGGAGTGGGCCGGCGCTCAGCGCCGGGGTGAGGGCCCGCCACGATCATGCCCTCACCCTCCCACCGCCCCGGCGGCGGCGGGTTCCTTCCTCTCCTCAGAGCGGAGAGGGGCAGATTTTTTGAGAAGGGTTCGGACCCATGAATGAACTGAGCAACTTCGCCAACCCGGTCGCCAAGCCGGAGACGTTCGACCAGATCCAGATCGGCATCGCTTCTCCGGAGCGTATCCGCTCCTGGTCGTTCGGCGAGATCAAGAAGCCCGAGACGATCAACTACCGCACGTTCAAGCCCGAGCGCGACGGCCTGTTCTGCGCGCGCATCTTCGGTCCGATCAAGGATTACGAGTGCCTGTGCGGCAAGTACAAGCGCATGAAG
>DASWSO010000713.1:0-4093 GCA_036402635.1 Xanthobacteraceae bacterium | reverse complement strand
GCACCGCATCACCAGCGTGCATCCGCGCTACGGCGATTACATCGCCTTTGCCTGCTACTGGCCGCGCGGGGTCGATCCACACCGCATCATCGTGCGCCGCTCTTACTGAGGCGTCGCCCACACCTTTCGTCCGCACACGGTTGCTTCGGCCGCGGCCGAAGCGGTGCCGCTTCTCGCGGGCGCGCCGCTAGTGCTTCGTTGTCGGCAGGATTCGGGTGGCTGCGGCCGCGCCGCTGTCGTCAACAGGAGCCATGATGCTGCAGGCGTCGCCCGCGCGAGACGAGACCTCGCCGCGCTACCACGGCTGGCGCGTGGTCGTCGTCTGCTTCCTGCTGGCGCTGTTCTGCTGGGGGTTCGGCTTCTATGGCCACGCCGTCTACCTCGCCGAGCTGCAGCGGCTGCACGGCTGGCCGACCGGACTGATTTCCGGCGCCACCACGGCCTATTACCTGCTCAGCGCCATGATCGCGGCCTTCGTCAGCGACGGCCTCGCGCGGTTCGGACCGAAGCGGTTCGTGCTCGGCGGAATCGGCTGCATGACGGTGGCCGCGCTGCTGCTGCCGGAGGTCCGCGCGCCCTGGCAGCTCTACGCCGTCTATCTGCTGATGGCGTGCGGCTGGGCCGCGATGGGCCTGGCCTGCATCACGTCGCTGCTGGGCTTCTGGTTCCGCGAACGCCGCGGAATGGCGATCAGCCTCGCGCTTAACGGCGCCAGCTGCGGCGGCGTCGTGTTCGCGCCGCTGCTGGTGCTGCTGATCGACCGCATCGGGTTCGCGCCCGCGATGTGGATCGCGACCGCCGCGATGCTGGTCGTCCTGCTGCCGGCGGTGCTGGCGTGGGTGGACCGGCCGCCACAGGACCTGGGTGCCGGCGCGGCACGGCCGGCCGGCCCGCAATCTGTCGCCGCGCGTTGGACCAAGGCCCGTGCGCTGCGCAGCCCGCAGTTCTGGAGCGTCGCCGGCCCGTTCGCGCTCGCGCTCGCGGCGCAGGTCGGCTTCATCGTGCACCAGATCGCTTTCCTGGAACCGCTGCTTGGCCGCGCCGGTGCCGGCGCCGCGGTGGCGGTCACCACCACCATGGCGGTGGTCGGCAGGGTCGGGCTGGGCGCCGTCATCGATCGCCTTGACCAGCGCATCACCTCGGCGCTGTCGTTCGCCAGCCAGGCGGCTGCGTTCCTCGTGATGACGCAAAGCGAAAGCGCGCCGGTCCTGCTGGCGGCCTGCGCGGTGTTCGGATTTTCGGTCGGCAATCTCATCACCTTCCCGTCGCTGATCATCCAGCGCGAGTTCGACCCGGCGGCGTTCGGGCTGCTCGCCGGTCTCGCCGTGGCGGTGTGTCAGTTCGCCTTCGCGTTCGGTCCTGGCGCGCTCGGGGTGCTGCGCGACGCCACCGGCAGCTACACGGTTCCGCTGCTGGTCTGCGTGGGCCTCGACCTGGTCGCGACCATCATCGTTCTGATCCGGCCGAAAGCCGCGACGCCTTGAGGGCGGCGCACGGTTGCGCCGCGCCGGTGCGGTCGCTACATCGGTCCGGTCACAGCGAAAGAGATTCCATGCGCGCGGAAGTGCAACAGGACGTCGATGCACTCAAGCAGTCGGTCGGGCTGCTGAGGAGGCATCTTTGACTTCGACGCAGCGCGTGCACGTCTCGCCGAACTGAACAAGCTCGCCGAAGATCCAAAACTCTGGAACGACCAGGAGCGCGCCCAGCGGCTGATGCAGGAGCGCACCGGGCTGGAGGACCAGCTCGGCGCCATCGGCCGGATGGAGGGCGAGCTCGCCGACCATATCGGCATGATCGAGCTCGGCGAAGCCGAGGGCGACGCCGCCGTGGTTGCGGAAGCCGAGGCCGCGATCAAGCAGCTGCGCGCCGACGCATCCCGTCGCGAGCTCGAAGCCTTGCTCTCGGGCGAGGCCGACCGCAACGATACCTTCCTGGAAGTGCATGCCGGCGCCGGCGGCACCGAGAGCCAGGATTGGGCAAACATGCTGCTGCGCATGTACACGCGCTGGGCGGAGGCGCGGAAATTCAAGGTCGAGTATCTGGAAGAGACCAGCGGCGAGGAGGCGGGGATCAAGTCCGCCACCATCCAGATCAAGGGCCACAACGCCTACGGCTGGCTCAAGACCGAGAACGGCGTGCACCGGCTGGTGCGTATCTCGCCGTTCGATTCCAACGCGCGGCGGCACACCTCGTTCGCCAGCGTAAATATCTATCCGGTGGTCGACGACCGCATCAACATCGAGATCAACGAGGGCGACGTGCGCATCGATACGATGCGGGCGGGCGGTGCCGGCGGACAGCACGTCAACAAGACCGAGTCGGCGGTGCGGCTGACCCACATCCCGACCGGCATCGCGGTCGTTTGCCAGGCCGAGCGCTCGCAGCACAAGAACCGGGCGCAGGCCTGGTCGATGCTGCGCGCGCGCCTGTACGAGCGGGAACTGAAGATACGCGAGGAGAAGGCGGCCGCCGACTTCGCCGCCAGGACCGATATCGGCTGGGGTCACCAGATCCGCTCCTACGTGCTGCAGCCGTACCAGATGGTGAAGGACCTGCGCACCGGCGTCGCCACCTCCAACACCGGCGCCGTGCTCGACGGCGACCTCGACCAGTTCATGGAAGCCGCGCTGGCGCAGAAGGCGTTCGGCACCGCACCCGCTGACGTGGAGGATGTGGACTAGCGCAAGCGCGCGGAGCAGGATGAGCAGGACAACAAAATCTCCAGGGAGGAGACATGAACCTGCACCGTACGCGCCGCTGGGTTATCGCAAGCGCATTGGCTGCCGCCTGCGCTTTGCCGTCGGCGGCCTCCGCGCAGAACTGGCCGAACCGGCCGATCCGCATGATCGTGCCGTACACGCCGGGCGGCTACACCGACTTCATGGCCCGCACCGTCGGCCAGAAGCTCTCCGAGGCGCTCGGTCAGCCGATCATCTTCGAGAACCGCCCGGGCGCCAACAGCGTCATCGGCGCCGACGCGGTCGCGAAGGCCGCGCCTGACGGCTACACCTTCGGCACCGTGATCGCGGCGCATGCGGTCAACGCCACGCTCAACCCGAAGCTTCCCTACGACGTGCTGAAGGACTTCAGCTACGTCTCAGTGATGAGCGTCGCGCCGCTGATGATGGCGGGACGCAAGGACCTGCCGGCCAGCAGCGTGCAGGAGGTCATCGCGCTGGCGAAGTCGAAGCCCGGTGAGCTGAACTTCGCGTCCAGCGGCATCGGCGCCGCCGCGCATCTCACCATGGAATATTTCAAGTCGCGCACCGGCACCAACATGACGCACGTACCCTACAAGGGCACCGCGCCGGCGCTGACGGATCTGCTCGGCGGCCGCGTCGACGTCATGTTCGACACCGTCGGCGCCTTCATGGCGCAGGTGACGGCCGGCAACGTCAAAGCGATTGCCGTCACCGCGAAGGACCGGATGCCGGCGGCGCCCAACGTGCCGACCGTGCACGAATCCGGCGTGCCCGATTTCATGTCGGGAACCTGGGCGGCGCTGATCGCGCCGGCCGGCTTGCCGAAGGAGATCATGGAGCGGATGTCCGCCGAGGTGCAGAAGGCGCTGCGCGACCCGGGCTTGCGCGAGCGCCTGGCAAAAGAAGGCTACGAGGCGATCGGCAATACGCCGGACGAATGCGCGCAGTTCGTGCGCGACGAGGTCACCAAGTGGGCGAAGGTGATCAAGGACGCCGGCATCAAGGCGGAGGAATAACCCTTTGCCGCCTCCGCGGGGGGACGACACCAAAGCTCAAACAATACGACGCGCATCCGGGGATGCGCGTCGGGAGAGCCAGGGCGGGCTTTATCTCACTGAGGCGGGCGAGGGCACGAAGCCATTGTCTCGCCCATAAGCCCGGATGAGGGCTCTCCCGACGTGACGTCCGCGTGTTGTGCCGCTGGTCCCGAAGCCCGAACGGTTGCTTCAGGAGATCGTCGCGGCTGACTGCATCGGTGGGGCCATTCGACACCTCACTTCTTGTTCGAAAGCCGTGCCGTTCGCCGGCACTCAAAGGCTCGCTGCAGCGAACCTGCATAGGTTCCTGCAACGCCCGTTTTCTGTCAAGACCGGCACCGCACATAGTGC
>DASWSO010000712.1:0-5889 GCA_036402635.1 Xanthobacteraceae bacterium | reverse complement strand
GCCGGCGGCTCCGCCTATCCGCGCATCCTGGACTTCCGCCGCTTCCGCCAGATCGCTGATTCCGTTGGCGCTTTGCTGATGGTGGACATGGCGCATTTCGCCGGCCTGGTGGCCGGCGGCGCGCATCCGAGCCCATTTCCGCATGCTCATATCGTGACCTCGACCACCCACAAAACGCTGCGCGGGCCGCGCGGCGGATTCGTGCTGACCAACGACGAGGCTCTGGCCAAGAAGATCAATTCCGCGGTGTTCCCGGGCACGCAGGGCGGTCCGCTGATGCATGTGATCGCCGCCAAGGCGGTCGCCTTCGGCGAGGCGCTGCGACCGGACTTCCGGAACTACGCGAAGAACATCGTGGAAAACGCCCGAGCGCTTGCGGAAGTGCTCAAGAGCAGCGGCCTGAACATCGTCTCGGGCGGCACCGACACCCACCTGATGCTGGTCGACCTGCGGCCGAAGCGGCTCACCGGCAAGGTGGCCGAAGCAGCCCTCGGCCGCGCCCACATCACCTGCAACAAGAACGGCATCCCGTTCGACCCCGAGAAGCCGCAGGTGACCTCCGGCATCCGGCTCGGCACCCCGGCCGGCACCACCCGCGGCTTCGGCATCGCGGAATTCCGCCAGGTCGGCGAGTTGATCGCCGAGGTGCTGGACGCGCTTTCGGGCCGCAACGCGACAGAAGCCCCGGAGGTCGAGGCCGCGGTGCGCGAGAAGGTGAAGCGGCTGGTCGCGCGCTTCCCGATCTACTAGGGGCCGGGCAGGGGGAAACACATGCGCTGCCCGAGCTGCGCCAGCCTGGACACCCAGGTGAAGGACTCGCGTCCGACCGAGGACTCCGCGGCCATCCGCCGGCGGCGCGTCTGCCTCGCGTGCAATTTCCGTTTCACCACCTTCGAGCGCGTGCAGCTGCGCGAGTTGATCGTGATCAAGCGCAACGGACGGCGCGCGCCGTTCGACCGCGACAAGCTCGAGCGCTCGCTGCAGATCGCGCTGCGCAAGCGCCCGGTCGAGCCGGAGCGGGTCGAGCAGACGATCTCCAAGATCGTGCGCGAGCTGGAGAGCCTCGGCGAGTCCGAGATCACCACCGAGACCATCGGCGAATGCGTGATGGAGCACCTGCGCGAGCTCGACGGCGTCGCCTATGTGCGGTTCGCGTCGGTCTACCGCAATTTCCGCGAGGCCAAGGATTTCCGCGCCGTGCTGGGCGAGCTGGCGCGCGAGGACGAGGAGCCCGCAGCCGCCGTTTCGCTGCGGAAGTAGCGCCGTCCTGCGCGGGCTCGACCCGCGCGTGGGATCGAAAGACTCAGAAAGAGCGTGGGCAGGTCGTGCCGCCCTACGCGGGATGCGTGACCTCGCGGGTGCGCGTGGCGTGCCAGCCCAGTGCTGCGGCGAGCAGCATCAGCAGCGCGGCAAGCAGGAACGGCGCGCCCGGAAGGTGCCAGCCGCGGCCGGCGCCGATCGCATAGGCAAACGTCTGCGTGAACAGGAACGGACCGAGCAGCGCGCCGACCGCCATGATGCTGCTGTTGGCGCCCTGCAGCTGACCCTGCTCGGTCGGATGCACGCGCCGGCTCATCAGCCCCTGCATCGCCGGACTGCCGAGCCCCCACAGCGCCATCGCGGGCACGCCGATCAGGAAGGCGATGCCGTTCGGCGCGAAGGCGTAGATCACGAATCCGACGGCGCCCGACAGCAGCCCGATCACCAGCGTCTTGCGCTCGCCGAACCAGCGCACGAAACGGCCGACCAGTCCGGCCTGTACGATCATCGAGCAGGCGCCGACCAGCGCCAGCATCAGGCCGACGCGAAATTCGTCCCAGTCGAACCGATAGCCGGCATAGAGCACGAACACGGCCGGCAGCACCGCGTGCGCGATATGCACGGCGAGCTGCGCGCCGGCGAGGGCGAACAGCTCCGGATGCGAGCGCAGCAAGACCAGCGAGCCAACCGGGTTGGCGCGGCGCCAGCGAAACGGTGCGCGCTTCTCCGGCGGCAGCGATTCCGGCAGCACCAACCACCCGTAACAGGCATTGGCGAGGCTGCAGCCGGCCGCCACCCAGAACGGCAGCCGCGGGTCGACCGAGCCCAGCAATCCGCCGAAAGCCGGACCGATGATGAAGCCGATGCCGAAGGCGGCGCCGACCATGCCAAATGCCTGCGCCCGCTTCTCGGCCGGAGTGACGTCGGCGATGTAGGCGAACGAGGTGGAGATGGTGGCGGCGGCGATACCGGAGACGATGCGTCCAACCAGCAGCCAGATCAGGTTCGGCGCCAGCGCCATCAGGATGTAGTCGAGGCCGAGCCCGAGGTTGGACAACAGGATGACCGGACGGCGGCCAAAGCGGTCCGACAGCGCGCCCAAGAGTGGCGAGAATAGAAACTGCATCAGCGCCCAGGCGGTGCCGAAGATGCCGTAGATCGCGGCGGCGCGCGCGGTGTCGCCCTCGACGAAGCTCTCCACCAGCTTCGGCAGCACCGGGATGATCATCCCAAGCGCCAGCATGTCGAGCGTCACGGTGATGAAGATGAAGGCGACCGCCGCCCTGCGTGGCCCGTGGCGAGGCTCGTCCGACCTCAGGCTGTTCGCAGTCGGCGCAAGCTCACCGGCCGTTGGCGACATAGGGATTGTCTTTCTCGCGCACGGTCAGGCGGATCGGCGTTCCGGGAAGGTCGAACGCCTCGCGCAGCCCGTTGACGAGATAGCGCTTGTAAGCCTCCGGCACTGCTTCGGCGCGCGAGGAAAACAGCACGAAGCTCGGCGGACGCGCCTTCGGCTGCGTCATGTAGTTGATGCGGATGCGGCGGCCCGACACCGCCGGCGGCGTATGCGCCGACACGGCGGACGCGAGCCAGCGGTTGAGCGCCGCGGTCGGGACCCGCTTGTTCCAGACCTTGTGGATGTCGACGATCGACTGCATCAGCCGCTCGAGCCCTTCGCCGCGCAGGCCGGACACCGCCGCGATCGGGACGCCCTTCACCTGCGGCAGCCAGTGGTCGACCTCCTCGCGCAGCTTGCCGATCGCGCCCGGCCGCCGCTCCAGCAGGTCCCACTTGTTCATCGCTACGACCAGCGCACGCCCTTCGCGCACCACCAGGTCGGCGATGCGCAGGTCCTGCTCCTCGAACGGTCTCTCCGCGTCCATCAGCAGCACCACCACTTCGGCGAAGCGGATGGCGCGCAGCGCATCGGCGACCGAGAGCTTCTCCAGCTTCTCCTCGATCCGCGCCTTGCGTCTCAAGCCGGCGGTGTCGAACACCAGGAACTCGCGATCCTTCCAGGTCAGCGGCACGCTGATCGAATCGCGGGTGATGCCCGCTTCCGGTCCGGTGAGCAGGCGCTCCTCGCCGATCAGGCGGTTGATCAGGGTGGACTTGCCGGCGTTCGGGCGGCCCACGACCGCCACGCGGATGCTGCGCGGCGTGTCCGACTCGGCGTCAGCAGATTCTTCGTCGGCATCGTCGTGCGTGGGACGCGCGTCCGGAACCGCTTCCACCAGCCGATCGTAGAGCTCGCCCAATCCCTCGCCGTGCTCAGCCGAGATCAGCACCGGCTCGCCGAGCCCGAGTGCGAAGGCTTCGAGCCCGCCGGACTCGCCGGCGCGGCCTTCGGCCTTGTTCGCGAGCACGATGGTCGGCTTGCCGGCGCGGCGCACCAGATCCGCGAAGGCGCGGTCCATCGGCGTCAGGCCGGCGCGCGCGTCGATCAGCAGCATCACCACGTCGGCCTGATCGATGGCCGCCCTGGTCTGCTCCTGCATGCGCGCCGAGAGGCTTCCGGCCGCGGCTTCCTCGAACCCGGCGGTGTCGACGATGGTGAATTCGAGATCGCCGAGCCGCGCCTCGCCTTCACGCCGGTCGCGGGTGACGCCCGGGCGGTCGTCGACCAGCGCGAGCTTGCGCCCAACCAGCCGGTTGAACAGGGTGGACTTTCCGACGTTCGGCCGGCCGACGATCGCTGCCGTGAAGTTCATGATGGATCACCGCGCCTGTGTCCTCTGAAGATGGGGATCAGCGGGTGAAGGTTCCGGTCTTGGGCGGATCCGGCCACACGGTCGGCATCGGCTCGGGATTGCGCGGGAACGACTGCGACTGCGACTGCGACTGTGCGGCCGCAGCGGGCGCCGCCGGTGCGGGGCGCGCGGCTTGCGCCGGAGCCGTCTGCGCCGGTGTGCCACGCGGCGCCGGTGCCGGATCCGGCCAGGCGGTGTCCTGCGGTGCGGCCGCCGCCGGGGCTCGCGCAGGGCGGCGCGTCTCGCGCGCCGGCGCTGCCGCCGGCGCGGGGCGTGCGACCCGCCGCGAGGCCGGCTTCTTGGCCGCGGGCTTCGGTTGCGGCGTCGCCTCCACCACCTCGGGCGGCGGCTCGTTGCCTTTGACGAGCTCGGGCGGCACCCCTTGCTGCACGCCCGGAACGCCTTCCGGGAACACCGGCTTGCGCTCGCCGGTCAGCGGCTTCTTGCCGGTGCCGAACGGATTGAAGTTGTGCACGGTGTCCTGCACCTGGTCGATCAGGTCGCTGGACTCGCAGCCGGCGAGACCGAACGCGGCGACGACCAGCACCGGCAGCATTCGCATGGGGCGCGTGATCATGATGTCTGGCCCGCCTCAGCTCTTCGCTTCCGGCGCCGCAAGCGCCATCAGCATGTCGGTGCGCGCCCGCACGCCGGGCGGCGTCTCCGGATCGGCAACGATCGCCTGCAGCCATGGCCTCGCCGCTGTCATGTCGCCGGCGCGAAACGCCGCGAAGGCGAGAACCTCGCGCGCGGTATGGCGGAACGGGCGGCCGGCGGCGGTGAGCGGCTCCAGCCGCGCCCGGATCGTGTCGAACGGCGCGGCGTCGACCAGCAGCAACGCGGCGCGCACGTTGGCGAGGTCGCGCAGCGTGGAGGTTACGCTCGAATCGTTCGCCAGTGCGTCATAGGCCCGCACGGCGCCCTCGCGGTCGTGCGTCGCGAGTTCCGCGGCCTGCCGCAGCCGCGCCAGCACGCGGTAGCCGGAGCTCGCCTCGGAGGCGATGCGGCCGAACGCCGCTTCCGCTTCGGCCCGCTTGCCCTCATTGGCGAGCGCGACCGCCGATTCGAACACGGCGCCGGCTTCGGCGGCCTTCTTGGCTTCCCACCACTGGTAGCCGCGCCAGCCGCCGAGGCCGAGGATGATCAGCAGCGCGACGCCGACGATGAGGCCGCTGTAGCGTTCCCAAACCTGCTTGAGCCGTTCGCGGCGGACTTCCTCGTCGACTTCCTGAAAAATGTCCGACACGGGTTTCTCCGCAATGAGCGCCGACCGCGCCCACTCGCGCAGCTTACTGACCGATCGATACGTGGCCGGGTAAGATAAAGATATGGCGCAGCCATGGCAAAGCGCCGCTCAGCCGAATGCCGGCACCCCGATCACCACCGGGTGGAAGACGAATCCGAGCGCCAGGTAGACCAGCGTGCCCACCACCACCGCCACGATGTCGTTGCGCCACGAGACCGGGGAGGGGGATACCGCGGCGCCCTGCGGCTCGCGCCGCTTGACCGCGATCCGGTCATAGACCGCCCAGGCCAGGATCGAGCCGAACAGGATGATCGAGCCGAGGTCGCCGTTGGCGATGAGATGCGCGAAGGCCCAGAGCTTCACGCCGGCCAGCATCGGATGCTTCAGCGTGTGCTTGATGTGGCCCGGCACGTAGGCGGCGAGGATCATGATCACCGCCGGCCACATCAGCAGGTCGGTGACGTGGCGGGTCCAGCGCGGCGGATACCACACGTCGATCCAGCCGGTCGCGCGGTAGAGCGCAAAGCCGTAGATGATCAGCGCCAGGCCGAGCGCCGAGACGATCGAGAACAGCGCCTTGTAGGGGCCATCGCCGATGCGCGCGATCAGGGCGGCGCGGCGATCACGCAGCGT
>DASWSO010000711.1:0-4452 GCA_036402635.1 Xanthobacteraceae bacterium | reverse complement strand
GCAGGTCGGCGACGCATGGATGCCGAGCTTGTGCTCGATCGAGTGGCAGCGCGCGTCGTTGGCGGCGCCCGGCGTGCCGTCGGCCCCAAGCAGGAATTTCGGCACCAGGAACAGCGAGATGCCGCGGTTGCCGGGCGGCGCGTCCGGCAGCCGCGCCAACTCGAAGTGGATGATGTTGTCGGGGAGATCGTGCTCGCCAGAGGTGATGACGATCTTGCTGCCGGTGATGCGGTAGGTACCGTCGCCGGCACGCTCGGCGCGGGTGCGCAGCGCGCCTACGTCGGAGCCGGCCTGCGGCTCAGTGAGCTGCATCGTGCCCATCCACTCGCCGGAAATGAGTTTGGGCAGGTAGCGCTGGCGCAGCCCCTCCTCGGCGTGTGCCGCCATTGCCTCGACCGCGCCCATGGTCAGCACCGGGCCGATGCCGAACGCCATCGAGGCGGAATTCCACATCTCGATGCAGGCGGCGTTGACGGCGTGCGGCAGCGCCTGCCCGCCCCATTGCTCGGGCGCCGCGAGGCCGTTCCAGCCGGCGCCGGCCCAGGCCGTGTAGGCCTCTTTCCAGCCCGGCGGCATGGTGACGGCGCCGTTCGCGAACGGCGTGCCGTGGCGGTCACCGACCTGGTTCAGGGGTGCAATGATGTCAGTGGCGAAGCGGCCGGCCTCTTCCAGCACCGCGTCGACCAGGTCCTCGCCGAGGTCGCCGTAGAGCCCGCCTTCGAGCGCCCGCGCGAACCCCGCCGTGTGCTTGAGCGTGAACGCGATGTCCGCAACCGGAGCCGCGTAGGTCATCGGAAGATCCTCGGCAGAGGCCGCGCTCGGCCCGACACGGCATCTTCACCGGAACCCGGGGTTCGTCACCCCTGCCGTCGGCCGCCAGCGGCGGCTTCAGCCCTGCGCGGCGAGCTTGGCGATACTGTGGGAGAGCCGCGAGACCTTGCGGCTGGCCGCATTGCGATGGACCACGCCCTTCTGCGCGGCGCGCATCATCTCGGGCTCGGCCGCCTTCAGCGCCGCAGCCGCCACTGTCCGATCGCCGGTGGCGATCGCGTCCTCGACCTTGCGCACCATGGTGCGCATGCGCGAGCGGCGCGACTTGTTGATTGCAGTGCGCCGCACAATCTTGCGCGCCGCTTTCTTTGCGGAGGTGGTGTTGGCCATCTCGATCCCGTATTGGCTGTTGCGATCGTCTTCGCGCGGCGAGCTTCGTCGCGCGGCGGCCCGCAAACGTAAGGCGCGCTTATAAGGGCGCGCACCGGCCCCGTCAACGCCGGTGCCGCGGCGCTGCTAGGCGACCGCGCGCGCCCGGACCGAGTCGTGACCGGCAGCCGCCAGGGTGCGGTCCTGCGCCGATGCCTGCGCCAGCGGCGGCATCACCCGGGCCCAGGCGGGGTCGCGGTGGATGTGCGCCAGCAGCGCCTTCACGCCGGAGACGAGCGGCTTGCCGTCGAACAGCTTGCGGATGGTCACCGCCGCGTCCAGCGCGGTCTTGTCGCCGGTCCGCCAAGCCTGCGCGCAGAGGTCCGGGTTGACGTTGGCGGTCGCCGAGATGCAACCCGCGAAAGCGCCGCCGCGCGCTTCCAGCAGCGTCGCCTCGTTCGACGGGAATACCGCGAAATCCGGCGATAGCGCCGCCGCGGCCCGCGCATACGGCATGTCGCCGGAGGAATCCTTCAGCCCGGCGATGCGTGTGCCATGCGCCTCGCGCAGCTTGCGGATCAGCTCGATCGACCACGGCACCGCCGACATACCGGGGAAATGATAGAGATAGATCGGGATCGGCCGGTCCGCGGTCGCCGCCACGATGGCGCCGATATAGGCCATCAAGCCGTCATCCGGCACGCCCTTGTAGTAGAACGGCGGCAGCAGCAGCGCGCCGCCGAAGCCGAGTTCCGCCGCGTGCTGGGTCAGCGCGATGGCGTCGCCCAGCGAGGCCGCGCCGGTGCCCACCATCAGGCGGTCGAGCGGCAGCCCGTCGCTGCGATAGGCGCTCATCAGCCGCTGGCGCTGCGACAGCGAGAACGAAGTCGCCTCGCCGGTGGTGCCCAGCACATTGAGGCCGTCGCAGCCCTGATCGAGCAGGAAGCGCGCCAGCGTAAGCGAGCGCGGCAGATCGGGGTCATTGTTCTCGTCGACCGCCGTGGCAATGGCGGCAAACACCCCTCGCAATCCCTTTGACACCGTAACCCTCCGTTAAGCGCGTCTCGCATACCAGCTTAGTGGAACATTCACTCTGAGGACGCGGTTCTGCCCATGGACTTGCTGGAGCCGTTCATGGAACCGAAAATCCTGCTGGCAATGCTGCTGGTCGCGTCGATCCAGTTGCTAGCCTATCTCGGCAGCCGCGCGAAGCCGCAGGAGCAGCGCGGGGCCGGCCGCAAGCTGCTGCCGCGCTAGCATCACGCTGCCGGCTAGCGCAAGGGGCGAGCCGTGACGATCGGTTCCGCCCTCTCACCCTAACGCCTTTCCGCGAACGCCCGATCCCGGCGCCAAGCTGTGCGCGGACGCGGCCGCGCCGGTGAAACCGCGGATCGCCTCTGCTAGCGTGCGGCGAATGGACGCCGCCCTCCCCCGTGACCCCGATCTCGCTGCCGCCGCCGCCGACCCGGCCGCGCGGGTCACGCCGATGATGGAACAGTACATTGAGATCAAGGCGGCCAATCCGGGTTCTCTCCTGTTCTACCGGATGGGCGACTTCTACGAGCTGTTCTTCGATGACGCCGAGGCCGCCAGCCGCGCTCTCGGCATCGTGCTGACCAAGCGCGGCAAGCATCTCGGCCGCGACATCCCGATGTGCGGCGTGCCGATCGAGCGCGCCGACGAGTACCTCCACAAGCTGATCGCGCTCGGCCACCGGGTCGCGGTCTGCGAGCAGCTCGAAGACCCGGCGGAAGCCCGCAAGCGCGGCAACAAGAGCGTGGTCAAGCGTGACGTGGTGCGCTTGGTCACGCCCGGCACGCTCACCGAGGACACGCTGCTCGATGCGCGCCGCAACAACTACCTGGCCGCGGTGGTGCGGGCGCGCACGTCGTCTCCCGGCCAGCCGGCGACGTTCGCGATCGGCTGGATCGATATCTCCACCGGCGAGTTCGGCGTCGCCGAACGCGACGAGGTGGCGCTCGCGGCCGAGATCGCGCGGCTCGCGCCGGGCGAGATCATCGTGTCGGACGCGCTGTTCGAGCAGCCCGAGAGTGCCGGCTACTGGCGCAGCCTGCCGGCGGTGACGCCGCTCGGCCGCGACGTGTTCGACGGCGCCACCGCCGAGCGGCGGCTGGCGGACTACTTTGGCGTCGCCACCACCGCCGGCTTCGGGCCGCTGTCGCGGCTCGAGCTCGCCGCCGCCGCTGCCTGCATCACCTATGTGGAGCGCACGCAGATCGGCAAGCGGCCGCCGCTGTCGCCGCCTGCGCGCGAGCGCGCCGGGGCCACGCTGCAGATCGATGCCGCGACCCGCGCCAATCTCGAATTGATGGCGACGCTCGCCGGCGAGCGGCGCGGCTCGCTGCTCGCCGCGATCGACCGCACCGTGACGGCGGCCGGCGGCCGGCTGCTGGCGCAGCGGCTGGCGGCGCCGCTGACCGACCCAGATACGATCCGCCACCGGCTCGACGCGGTGGCGGCATTCGTGCAGGCGGCAACGACGCGCGGCGGCGTGCGCAAGCAGCTCGCCGCCTGTCCGGATTTCGCGCGCTCGCTGGCGAGGCTGACGCTTGGGCGCGGAGGCCCGCGCGATCTTTCGGCGATCCGCGACGGACTCGATGCCGCGCAGGCGATCGCCTCGGCGTTCGACGGCTGGCTCGACGTTCCGGCCGAGATCGCGGCCGCGCGCGCCGCGCTGGCGGCCGTCGACGCCGGCCTGGCGCAGGAACTCGCCCGCGCTCTCGCCGACGAGCTGCCGGCATTCAAGCGCGACGGCGGCTTCATCCGCACGGACTTCTCGGCCGACCTCGACGCGCTGCGGGCGCTGCGCGACGAGTCGCGCCGGGTGATCGCCTCGCTGCAGGCCGGCTACGCCGAGGAGAGCGGGGTCAAGTCGCTGAAGATCCGGCACAACAACGTGCTCGGCTATTTCATCGAGGTGACCGCGCAGCACGCGGACAAGCTGTTGGCGCCGCCGCTCAACGCCCGCTTCATCCACCGCCAGACGCTCGCCGGACAGGTGCGCTTCACCACCACCGAGCTGGCCGAGCTGGAGGCGAAGATCGCGACCGCCGCCGAGCGTGCGCTGGCGCTGGAACTCGAGCAGTTCGAAGCACTGGCGGCGCAGGTGATCGCGGCGAGCGAGCCGATCAAGGCGGCCGCGCAGGCGCTGGCCACGCTCGACGTCGCCGCCGGCTTGGCGCTGCTAGCGGCGGCGCATGACTACGTGCGGCCGGAGGTCGCCGACGGGCTCGACTTCGTGATCGACGGCGGGCGCCATCCGGTGGTTGAGCAGGCGCTGCAGGTCGAAGG
>DASWSO010000710.1:0-14769 GCA_036402635.1 Xanthobacteraceae bacterium | reverse complement strand
GTTGTCCCCGCTCCCGTCCGGGATGCCGCAGCGCCCGAACGGTCTCAGCTCCACGCGTAGGCGAAGTCGTTGTTCTCGATGCTCACCCGCGCCTCCTTCGGTTCTTCCTTGGCGAGCGCGCGCTTGAGGAACTCGCGGGAGAGCGACGGTAGCAGCGTGTTGGTGATGATGTTGTCCACCATCCGGCCGCCGGACTCGAAGTCGTTGCACTGCGCCACGATGTGCTCGACCACCGCATCGTCGTAGACGAGCGCGGCGTCGTGGTTGTCCTCGATGCGGCGGCGGATGCGGTCGAGCTGCAGCCGCACGATCCCGCCCAGCATCTCGTCCGAGAGGGGGAAATACGGGATCGACACGATGCGGCCGAGCAGCGCCGCCGGAAACACCTTCAGCAGTTCGGGCCGCAAGGCCTGCGCCAGCGCCTCCGGATCGGAGGCATATTTCGGGTCGCGCGAGAGCCCCATGATGACGTCGGTACCGACGTTGGTGGTGAGGATGATCAGCGTGTTCTTGAAATCGATGCGGCGCCCGGTGCCGTCCTCCATCACGCCCTTGTCGAACACCTGGAAGAAGATCTCGTGCACGTCCGGGTGCGCCTTCTCGACCTCGTCGAGCAGGATGACGCTGTAGGGCTTGCGCCGCACCGCCTCGGTGAGCCGGCCGCCCTCGCCGTAGCCGACATAGCCCGGAGGCGCGCCCTTGAGCGTGGAGACGGTGTGCGCCTCCTGGAACTCGCTCATATTGATGGTGATCATGTTCTGCTCGCCGCCGTAGAGCGACTCGGCGAGCGCCAGCGCGGTCTCGGTCTTGCCGACGCCGGACGGGCCGCACAGCATGAACACGCCGATCGGCTTGTTCGGATTGTCGAGCTTGGCGCGGTTCGTTTCGATCCGCTTGGCGATCATCTGCAGGCCGTGGGTCTGGCCCACAACGCGACGGTTGAGCGTGTCGGCGAGGCTGAGGATGGTCTCGATCTCATCCTTCACCATGCGGCCGACCGGAATGCCGGTCCAGTCGGAGACGACGGAGGCCACCGCCTGCTCGTCGACATGCGCGTAGATCATCCGCCGTTCCGGATCGCGCGATTCCAGCGTCTCGAATTTCTCCCGCAATTCCTTGCGGGTGGCTTCCGGATCGGCGGCCGGGGCACCGCCGCCATTGGTGGCGGCCGCGCCCAGCGGGTTCGCCTCGGCGCCGCCGCCGGGGCCGGCCTCGGCTTGCGTAGGCGGCGCATCGGGTGCCTGCGGCGGCGTGCCGGCACCATTGCCGTTGGCGTTGGCCGTCGCCTCCCGGTGCTCGGTGAGGATATCGCGCAGGCTGCGGATCTCGTCGACCAGCTTCTGCTCGGTATCCCATTCGGCTTCGAGCCCGGCGAGCTTCTCGTTGAGCGCCATAACCTCGGTGTCGATCTCGGCGATGCGCGGCTCGTCGCTGGCGCCGAGGTCGCTATCGCTTTCCAGCGCCGCCTTCTCGGCCTCGCGCGCCGCGATGGCGACGCGGACGTCCTCGATCAGCGCCGGGATCGCCGACTGGCTGATGGCGACGCGGGCCGACGCGGTGTCGAGCAGGCTGACCGCCTTGTCGGGCAGCTGCCGGGCCGGGATATAGCGGTGCGAGAGCTGCACGGCCGCCACGATGGCGGCGTCGGAGATGCGCACCTTGTGGTGCTTCTCCATCGGGCCGAGGATGCCGCGCAGCATGTCGCAGCAGCGCGCGACGTCCGGCTCGTCCACCTGGATCGGCTGGAACCGGCGGGTGAGCGCCGGATCCTTCTCGATGTGCTGGCGGTATTCCGACCAGGTGGTGGCGGCGATCGTGCGCAGCGTGCCGCGCGCCAGCGCCGGCTTCAGCAGGTTGGCGGCGTCGCCGGTCCCGGCCGAGCCGCCGGCACCGATCAGCGTATGCGCCTCGTCGATGAACAGGATGATCGGAGTCGGCGAGTTCTGCACCTCGTCGATCACCGAGCGCAGCCGCTGCTCGAACTCGCCCTTCATCGAGGCGCCGGCCTGCATCAGGCCGATGTCGAGCACGTGCAGCCGCACACCCTGCAGCGGCGGCGGCACGTCGCCGGCCGCGATGCGCTGCGCGAACCCCTCCACCACGGCGGTCTTGCCGACCCCGGCTTCGCCGGTGAGGATCGGATTGTTCTGCCGCCGCCGCATCAGCACGTCGATCAGCTGGCGGATCTCGTCGTCGCGGCCGAGGATCGGGTCCATCTCGCCGGACGCCGCCTTGGCGGTGAGGTCCTGGCTGTAGCGGTCGAGCGCTGTCGTGCCCTTCGGACCGGCGGCGACATCGGCGCCCGGCGTTCCGGCCGCCACCAGCCCCGAGCCGTCCATCGGGCGGAGGTTCTCCTCCTCCGAGCCGGCCCAGATCTTGCGGTGCTCGCTCGCCAGCTCGTCGGCGTTGATCTTGGCGAATTCCTGCGAAATGTTGATCAGCGCCCGCCGCAGCTCCGGCGTCTTCAGCCCGCCGACCAGCAGGTGGCCGGTGCGGATCTGGGTCTCGCCAAAGAACAGCGTGGCGTAGTGCCAGCCGCGGTCCAGAATATCGATCACGTGGTTGGCGAAATTGGGCATCTCGGTTTCGTTCTTGCGGAAACCGTTCACCACCCCGACGATGTCGGTGGCGAGCTTGGAGCGGTCCAGTTTGAAATGGTCCGTCACCAGCCCGATGTCGGTGCGCTCCTTTTGCAGGATGTGCGCAAGCCAATGGGCGAGCTCCACGTTGCGGTTGCCGGCACCCTTGGCGAGCCGGTGCGCCTGCATGAAGGTCTCGTAACCGACGCGGTTGAGCTTGCCGGCTACCGCTTCCAGGCTGATGTCGGCCATGTGATCCCCCTCGGAACGCTTTACGTCACGCTGAACGCTTGCGCTTCTGCCTCAGTATATCGGCCGGGTGGAAGCGTGCATCCATCCGGTACGCCTGATCGGCCTTCGACCAGTTCGGCGACATCCAGGTGGTCCAGCCGAGCTGACCGAACTTCGAGAGCTGCGTCGGCTCCACGGCGCCGCGCGGTATAGCCAGCTCGACCTCCCAGTCGAGCTGATCGCCGATGTAGAAGAACACCATGTCGGCGAGCGGCTCGCAGCGGCTGCCGGTGGGCAGGAACTCGACGTATTGCGCCATGCTGTCGGTGTAGATGCGCAGCCGGAACTTATCCTGCACGCTGAACACGCTGGCGCCAAGCAGCATGTCCTGGCCGAGCGCGCTGTTGCTCTGTCCGATGCAGGTGCGTTCGCCCTGGTCGAATTCCAGGTAGGTGCCGACGAATTCCTCGACTTCGGCGCGGACGCGGAACAGGCCGCTGATCAGGCTCTGCAGCCGCGACGCCCCCTTGGCGGCAGGCGCAATCAGGCCGGCGAAGGCGAGCTTCGCCGCATCCGGCACCGAGTCGAGGCTCTGGTAGGGCGCGGACCCGATCCCGACGGTCGAGCCGACGTAAGCGACGAAGCGGTCGTCGCGCGGACGATCGTGCTGCGCGATCGGCCGCGAATCCGCCCAGGCGCGGAAGAACAGCTGCAGGAAGCGGTGATTGAAGAGGTCCAGAAAGCGCGGGAACGCGTCGTCCCGCATCAGCCACCACTGATAGCTCTCCTCGGTGGTCGCGAGCGGCAGCGCGCCCTGCGGGCCCAGCATGCCGAGAAAGCGCGTGTGGACCGAGAGCCGCCCGTCCTGGCGCTTCTCCACCTTGGTCAGATTGGAGGCCGGGAACTCCATGAAGGGGTCCTGGCCCAGCATCAGATATTCCTCGCGCAGCGAGGCGCTGTCGCCGATGCGCGGCCGGTCCGTATAGGTGCGCTCGAGCCGCCGCATGGCGGCGAAGAAGTCGAACCGCCACGGCTCCATCGGCGCTTCGGTGAGAAAGCTCACAGCGGCCTCCGCGATCCGCTCCGGGTCGGCCAGCGCATGATCTCGCCGCGCTCGGTGGTGCGGATCACGGTCTGCGTGAAGTGATTGAGCGCGGCGTATTCGGCGAAGAACCGGTCGAGCACGGCGCCGAGCAGGAACACGCCGCTGCCTTCGAACGCCTTTTCGTCAAGCGTGACGGTGATCTCGATGCCGCGCGCCGCGCCGCCGCCGCCGCGCTGGCGCACGCGCCGCACCACCGGCCGGCTGTCGACGCTGCGGATGCCGCGGATTTTGCGCTCGGTCGTGCTGTCGGCGAGGTCGCCGAACATCGAGAGGATCTCCTTCAGCGCGGCTCCGTTCTTGCCGGCGCCGCGCTCGACCAGACCGAGGTGGTTGAGGCTCAGCATGTTGATGAGCCTCCACGTCACGGTGCCGGTATGCGCCTTCTCGCTGCGGCTGCGCAGCTGCGTCACCACCGGCTCGCGCGGCCGCGTCGGCCCGGACAGGCACATCACGTCGAGCGTCGTGTTGTCGAGCAGGCGGAAGTCGGCGCCCCCCTCCCCGACCGGCAGATGCTCCGCCAAGTGGCGATTGGAGCAGAGCGCACGCATGCTCAATTCGGCCACCGGATGCTCGTCCTCGATGCCGCCCGGCTCGCCCAGCGAGATGAACATGTCGGTGCCGGTATAGTCCGAGGAGGCACCGTATTTCTTTTCCTCGATGGTGCGGCGGCGCGGCAGCCGCCGCAGCGTGTACGAAAGCCCGCCGTTATGGCCGGCCTGCTCCAGCGAAGCGGAGTAGAGCGGCCGCACCGGCACCTTCTCGTGGCCGCCCGAATAATGCGCGTAGACGTCGATGAGACGGTGCGGCTCGTAATCGAGATAGCGGCTGCGATCCGGCACCACGTGGTACTCGTATGTGTTGGGCTTCACCGGCACCCGGTCGGTGGTTTTCTCGAACAAGTTGACGGCCGGCGCTGCAAACAGCGCGAACATGCCCTCGTGCACGGCCGCCGCGAGCCGCGTGTTCACCTCGTCGAAGGCCAGCACCAGCTCGATCGACTTGGCCGGCAGGTGCGGCAGCACCCGCTCCAGCTTGCTGACGTTGAAGGCGAGGAACTTGCGCGGAAACATGAAATATTCCCGCAGATAGTCGAACCCGCGAAACATCCGGTGATCGTTCGGAAACAGGGTCTCGTCGTCCTCGAACCCGACCTGCACGAGGCAGTCGGCGGGCGCGCGGATCACCACCGGATCACCGAACTCGTCGAGGTAGCGGAAATACACCCCGATACAATCGCCGAAGATCTGCTCGTAGAGCGCGACCGCGTCGGCTTCCGCCCCGACCAGATGGATCGGAAGTTCGGTGGCGCGACAGCCGGCAAACAGGATCTGCGGCTGCTTGAGGGCCTGCGCGTCCGCCACCTCGTCCTCGCGCCGGCCGGCCATCCGGTAGGTCAGGCTGAGCCGCAAGCCGGCGAGCACTTCCGGTCCCACCGCGACGCCGAGCGCCTGCAGCGCGCCCGGGGTCATGAAATAATCGGCGCCGGTGATATCGAAGGGCCACAGCGTGACCGACGAGCTCAGCCGGTAGCGGCAGGCGATCTGCCGGTCGCGCTCGCGATAGGTGGCGTCGAGATAGGAGTTGCGCGGGATGTAGAGGCCGTCGCGCAGCCCGGTGTCCGCATAGGTCGGGATGACCTTGGCAAGCAGCGCCGAGGGCGTCGGCGCCAGGTAGTGCGGAATCAGCTGCTCGAGCAGATTGCTGGTGAACTCCGGAAACTCGTGCTTGAGCTTGAGCTGCACCCGCGCGGCCAGGAAGGCAGCCCCCTCCAGCAGCCCGGCCACGGCCGGGTCCATCCGGTCGGTGATGAGGCCGCCCAGCCGCTCGGCGATGCCGGGATATTCCTCGGCGAATTCCCGGGCCTGCTCGTGCAGCAACTGCAGTTCCCGATTGTAGAGATCGAGAAATTCTCGATTCATGGAGGCTCTACAACCGCGCGATCAGGATCTTGCCGCTGCCGAGCTCGACGTCGGCGACGAACTCGACCGGTACGTTGACCGGGTTGCACATCAGATCGGCGTGCACCAGGTAGCGTATCTTCAGCGCCGCCGTGTCGACGCTGTGGTCGCGATTGATGGTGATCGAGTTCGGCATCAGGCGCGGCTCGAACTGCGCCAAGGTGGTCTCGATCTCATCCTTGATGTCCGACACGCTCAATTCGTCAATGGTGCGGTTGGCGATATCGGGAAAGCCGTAGTTCAGCACCGACTTGCGCACGTAGGGGTGCTCGGTCAGGTCGAGCGTCGATTCCAGCGCGATGGTGTTCATCAGCGCGTCGAGGTCGCGGGCGACCTCCCGCCGCAGCACCGGCTCGGTGATGGCAGCGCGCGGCGCGGCGCGGCGATGGGCGATGATGCGCTCGCCGGCTTCGTCGCGCAGGTCGAGCTTCGCCTTGGCGTCGCGTGCCTCGGCGGCGCCGCGGAACGCATACATCAGCGGCGGGCTTAACCGGGTTCTCTTGTCGCTGCTGGCCGCCATCGCTGTTCACCAACGCCCGCCCGCACCCGCGGGAAATAGTCGCAGCGTCCCGTGCGGCGGCTGCCTCCATGACGATGCTGGCCGGCCGGCTGCGGCGACCGCCGCAGCTCAACCGACCAGGTATCTTCGACCGTCCCGGCGACCGAAGCGCAGGGCCACGGCGCGGCTCAGACCTTCGTGTTCTGCTTGATGTCCCAACCGTAGGTGACGGCGGGCAGTCCGGAGCCGTCGGCCTTCTGTTCCTGGTACTCGACCTTGAACTTGGCGAAGTTGAGCGAGACCGTCTCCATCACCAAGTCGCCGCCGTCGGTGCCGCTGGTCTGCATCGAGCTGACCAGAAGATCCGTGAAGGTGATCTTCAGGTATTCCAGCGGGTTCTCGCCGGCCTTGCGGACCGTCAGCGTGCCTTCCTTGATGTGCTTGCCGCTGCAGCAATTCACCGTCAGCAGGTTGCTCGACTTGTCGAGCTTCTTGGTGAGCGTGATGTCGTGGACGTTGACCTTGCCGGAGCCGCCGCCGCCGCCCATTCCGAACGAGCCGGTCTGAGTCAGGCCCCAAGACCAGGAATAGACGTCGATTTCGTCCTTGTGCTTGCCGTCCTTGGATTCGCCCTTGATGCCATCCAACTTGAGAAACATATCGACTGCCATGGGAAGTCCCCTTCAGCGTTGAGTGCGTGATGCCTTGGTCTCGGTGCCGGTACGCGGCGTGACCGACACTTTGTCGAAGGTGCAGTCCGGGAGGTTCAAGTCGTCCCGGACGGAACCCGCGACACCAGGCTCATGCCGATGTCGACGCCTTCCAACTGGAAGTGCGGGCGCAGGTAGAAACGGGCCGAGTAGTAGCCGGGGTTCTCTTCGTTGGCGAAGATCTCGACCTTCGCGTCCGCCAGGGGCTTGCGGGCCTTGGTGGCCTCGGACGAGTTCGCCGGATCCCCGTCGACGTAGAGGTTGATCCACTCCTGCAGCCACTTCTGCAGCTCGTCCTTTTCCTTCATGGAGCCGATCTTGTCGCGCACCATGCACTTCAGGTAGTGCGCGAAGCGGCAGACGGCGAACATGTAGGGCAGCCGTGCCGACAGATTGTCGGCCGCGGTCGCCTCGACGCCATTGCGGCCTTCGTAGACCTTCGGCTTGTACACCGATTGGGCGCCTATGAAGGCGGCCTTGTCGGTGTTCTTGCGGTGGATGATCGGGATCAGCCCCGACTTCGCCAGCTCGTGCTCGCGCCGGTCGCTGATCGCGATCTCGGTCGGGCACTTGAGGTCGACGCCGCCGTCATCGGTCGGGAAGGTGTGGGTCGGCAGGTTGATCACCTCGCCGCCCGACTGCACGCCGCGGATGCGGGTGCACCAGCCGTACTCCTTGAAGGCACGGTTGACGTTCACCGCCATGGCGAAAGCGGCGTTCATCCAGCCGTACTTCTCGCCCTTGTGGGCGTCGGTTTCCTCCTCGAACGCGAACTCCTCGACCGGCTCCGACTTGGCGCCGTATGGCAGCCGCGCCAGCACGCGCGGCATGCACAGCCCGATGTAGCGGGAATCGTCGGAATCGCGCAGGCCCTTCCAGGCCGCATATTCCGGCGTGTCGAAGATCTTGCCGATATCGCGCGGATTGGAGAGCTCGGTCCACGCGTCCATGCCCATCAGCGTCGGCTCCGCGCCGGCGAAGAACGGGCAATGCGCCGCGCCGGCGACCTTGCTGATGTCGCGCAGCAGCTGGATGTCGGTCGGCAGGTGGCTGAAGTAGTAGTCGCCGACCAGGCAGCCATACGGCTCGCCGCCGAGCTGGCCGAATTCCTGCTCGTACAGCTTCTTGAACAGCGGGCTCTGGTCCCAGCGGGCGCCGGGGTAGAGCCGCAGGTTCTTGTAGAGCTCGCCCTTGGAGACGTTCATGACGCGAATCTTCAGATTCGAGTCGGTCTCCGAGTTGAAGCAGAGGTAGTGCAGCCCGCGCCACGAGCTTTCGATCTTCTGGAATTCCGGCGCGTGCAGGATTTCGTTGACCTGCGCGGTCAGCTTCTCGTCGAGCCGCGCGATCATCTCCTCGACGGTATCGAGGACATCGTCCTTGATGACGCTCGTATCCTCGAGCGCCTCCCGCACCAGCGTGGCGACCGCGTTCTCCACTTCGGTCGCGGCGCGCTCGCTGCGCGGCTTGAAGCTTTGCTTGAGCAGGGAGGTGAAGTCATCGGGACTGCGCGTCTCGACGACCGCTTCCCGTGCGGTCCCAGCAGCTTGTCTGGCCATTGATCGCCCCGCTATTTGTCTTCTTTGGTGCCGGTTTCAGGCTCGCTCTCCGCCCGCGCCTGCGCCTCGCTGGCGCGGTCGCGGATGGCCGTCATCAGTTGCGGATCGCTCAAGAGCTTCTTGATCTGATCTTCCGCCGCAACCTTGCCGTCCATGTACCGCATCAGGTTGGTCAGCTGCTCGCGCGCTTCCAGAAGCTTGGCGAGCGCCGGCACCTGGCGCGCGACAGCGCCGGGCGTGAGGTCGTCCATCTTCTCGAAGCGAAGGTTGACGGACATCTTCTCGCCGCCGCCGTCGCCAAGC
Organism: Xanthobacteraceae bacterium; assembly: GCA_036402635.1. Taxonomy (GTDB): domain Bacteria; phylum Pseudomonadota; class Alphaproteobacteria; order Rhizobiales; family Xanthobacteraceae; genus DASWSO01. Next base: position 5,825 of record DASWSO010000710.1, on the reverse strand, counting down.
CGGTTCGCCGCCTTGAAGGCGACGCCCGGATTGATCGCCTTCATGCGGGCGTCGAAATTATCCATGTCGAATTCGAGGAACTTGCGTTCGGCGAGGTCCGGCTTTTCGGACCCGGCGTTGTTGCCGGAAAGGTCCGACATCACGCCCATCACGAACGGCAGCTCGATCTTGCGCTCGGCGTCGTAAGGATCTTCGTAAGTAATGTGGACGCGAGGCGCTCGATTTCGGCGGATGAACCTTTGGCCGCTATCGGTTGCCATTGACTTGACCTCCCATCATGTCGCTAGCCTGCCACTAAGCTATCGAGACCCCGGCTGAATGACAACAGTCAAGATGCAAAGCACGGCGCACGCGAGCAAGAAGTAGTGAACGCCTCAACTTGGCGGCGCCAGCGATTTCAACGCGCTTTCCGGCAGCACGTCTTTCAGCAGACTAAGGAAATCTCGTTCCGCCAGCTTGCGGGCCCGTTCCGCCAACAGCGCCACCGGGCTGCTGGGCTCAGCGGTGCGGTAATAGGCGCCGGCCTGTTCCAGTAGCGAAAACGCCTGCTGCCGGGTGGTTGCGGTCATCTGCGGCTTGCCGCCATTCTCCGCCGCGGCGCCGTTGGCGGCCGCCTCGGTATCGCCGCTGTCGGAGTCCGCGCTGCTGTCCCAGCCTTGATTGGCGTCGTCGCCGCTCGCGGCAAGCAGGGACGATAGCCGTTCCACCGGGAGTTCGAAGAAATGCTCGCCGCCGATCGCAATGGCGGCCTGTTCCATGTGGGTCGGCACCAGGATCCGCATCACCTCGACGAACGACAAGCCGATCAGCTGTTCGGTCTGCCGCACCAGCAGCAGCGCCGGATTGGACGGCTCGTGGCGGGCGAAGTAGTCCGCCACCGCCGCCAGGGCCGCCGCCGCGTCGGCGGATGAGGCGATGTTTCCGGCCGATACCGGCGCGCGTCCCTCGGCCGCGTCGGCTTCGGCGTCGGCCGCGCTCGGGCCCGATGCGGCGCTCGGATCGCGCTTGGCGACGACGCCGTTGAGCAGCACGACGATCTTGGCGACGATCTGCGGCGTGCGTTCAAGGTTAACGACCTGGTCGAAGCCGGCGCGCTCGATCCAGACCTGCCGGATGCGGCCAAGCGCCGCGTGCACGCTTTCGAACACCCGCAGCAACGCGACCAGCTCGGGCAGTTCCGCTTCCATCAGGATCTTGTCGATGGTGGCGGAATCGAGCGGTTGCTCCTCGTCTTCGCGCGGCGCCGACTCGCCGGTCGCGGTCATGTGGCTGCGATAGGTGACGGTGCCGAACCGCCTGCTGGTGGCGAGCGGGATGAACTGCAGCGGCAGCACCACGGTGGGAGCGTCGTCCAGGCTCTCGAGCGCCGCCATGCGAATGGTCAGGTCGCCGTCCTCACCGCGCGGATGCACCGCATCCCAATGCTCGTCCAAGAGGGTGCCGATGGCGCGAACGCCGGCATCGAAACCTTCCAGGTTGCGATTGAGGACGTGGAACTTGCACAACAGCACGAGCAGGCGGAGATCGCGCGTCTGCTCCAGAAACGGCTGCGCAGCAGCGAACTCGGCCGGGAAGTCGACCGAGGCGCGGTCGAACGGCTTGCCGTCGCGCGTGGAGAAGAACGTGGCCGGCAGCAGGCCTTCTGCCCGCGCCATGAAATTCATGTAGTCGAGATCGCCGGCGAGATCGAGATCCGGTCCGCAGGGATCCCCGTCGGCGACGGGACCGGTGAGCTCTTCGTAGCTGGCAGCAGCCATGTCCCCCGCCTAACGATCCCTGTTCAAGGCAGCCGGCAGCCTGTGCGGCGCGCGGCCGCTGCGTGGAAAGACAACATCTCGATGATCTGCGACGCCCGATACCTCGGGTGCGCTGCGGCTCGGTCGCTCTGCAGCCGACGCCAATCTCACCGGCACGATCAGGTGCCCGCGCATCGCGCTCGTTCTCCGGTCCGGAATACCTCGACTATGCCGCGCGCGTTGGATATCGTCAAGGAATGGCAAGGCGATAGCGAGCGGAACATCGCGTCGTCGCGAGCAACGGACGCGTCGGTCGGGGGCGGCGTGGTTTGAACCGAAACCTTCGGAAAACCGACGAAGCATGCGGGACGGAAGCGCGTCGGCGGTTCCGTCGGCCGCGCGTCCAACCTGCTTCCGAGCTTCCCGGGCGGCAGACGCTCGCCCGCTGGCCGGCTCGGCCCTTTGCCGGTGCCGGCGCCGCCACAGGGCGGCGGGCGCACGTCCAACGAAGACTGAGGTGATCATGTCGCTCCACGAAAACACCCGCACCGGCAATCTCAACAGCCCGCTCCGACAAGACACGCGCATCGGCCAGCTCGACACCCCGCTCGGCAAGGACGTGCTGGCGCTCGCGCGCTTCGACGGCACCGAGGGCATGAGCGAACTGCTCGAGTACCGCATCGAGGCGCTGAGCGAGCAGGCCGGCATCAATTTCGACGGAGCGATCGGCGACCACTGCACGGTGACGCTGGAGAGCTACGGCAACAAGCGGTACTTCGACGGCATCCTGGTGGAGGCGCAGTGGATCGGCGTGCGCGAGAGCTTCGCCGCTTACCGGCTGGTGCTGCGCCCCTGGCTATGGCTGCTGTCGCGCACCGCCAAGTGCAAGATCTTCGAGAAGAAGGATGTCAAGGAGATCATCACCGAGGTGTTCCGCGACTACACCAGCGACTTCAAGGACACCACCACCGAGACCTACGAGAAGCTCGAATATACGGTGCAGTATCGCGAGACCGATCTCGCGTTCGTGTGCCGGCTCATGGAGCTGTGGGGAATCTACTACTACTTCAAGCACGAGAAGGGGAAGCACACCCTCTATCTGGCGGACTCCAAGTCGCACGAACCGATCCCCGGGGTCGAAAAGCTGCTGTTCACCCCGAACATGGACGAGACCCACCGCGACTGCGAGATCATCAGCCACTGGACCGCCGAGCGGCGGCACCGCTCCGGCAAGGTCATGTTAAAGGCCTACGACTATCTCAAGCCGACCGCCGACCTGACTGCCCAGGAGCAGGCCAACTCGCGATACAAGCACTCCAAGCTCGAACTGTACGATTACCCGCACAAATATGTGAAACGCAGCGTCGGGGAGAAATTCGCCAAGGTGCGGCTGCAGTCGGAGCAGTGCCTCGACGACCGCCGGCACGCGGCAGGCGCCGCCGGAAGCCTCAATCCGGGCGGCCTGTTCACGCTCGAGCGGCACCCAGACGATTCGCAGAACAAGCAGTATCTGGTGGTGCGCGCCTCGCACACCTTCGTCACCGAGCACTATCGCTCGGGCGCGAGCGCGATCTCGGACCAGGCCTATTACGGCAATTACGAAGTGCAGCTCGCCGACACGCCGTTCCGCGCGCCGATCGTGACGCCGAAGGCGCTGGTCGACGGGCCGCAGACCGCAGTCGTGGTCGGCAAGGACGGCGAGGAGATCGACGTCGACGAGCACGGCCGCATCCTGGTGCACTTCCATTGGGAGCGCGACGGCTTGAAGTCGCGCCGCGTGCGGGTGGCACAGATGTGGTCCTACAAGCAGTGGGGCTGGCAGTACATCCCGCGCGTCGGCATGGAGGTGATCGTCGTCTACGAAGAGGGCGACCCGGATTATCCGCTGGTGATCGGCACCGTCTACAACGGCGACAACAAGCATCCTTACGACCCGGAGAACCACAAGACCCAATCCGGCATGAAGTCGAACTCGTCGAAAGGCGGCAACGGCTACAACGAGTGGATGATCGAGGACCTGAAGGGCGAAGAGCTCATCCGCATGCACGCGGAGAAGGACCACCGCGTGATCATCCGCAACTCGGAGAAGACCAACATCGGTGAGATCTTCATGCCGCCGAAAGGCAGCCCCTCCCGCGACACGACGATCGAGAAGGGCGACGACAATCTGACTTTGCAGACTGGAGACCAGAGCATCACGATCTCCCTGGGCAAGAAGACAACCACCGCCTTGCTCTCGCAGACCTTGCAGGTCGTAGCGAGCAGCGTCGTGATCACGCCCGCGTCGATCACCATCACGTCTCCGATCATCAATCTCACCGCGATGGGCGTGATCAATCTCACGGCGCCGATCATCAACCTGAACGGCGTCGTCAACATCAACGGCGCGCTCAACGTTAACGGCCCAACCTTGATCGCCGGCATGGTTCCGGTGACAGTGCCGGCCTGACCGCTCAGCTGGGCGTTCGGCCCGATCCGACGGCTCATTCGGGTCGTGGGTAGCGCCGCGATCGCGTTGCGCGAATTACCGGTGCGCGAGGGTATGGAATGTCGATCGTCCGCTTTGCCACGGCCAATGCCGTGTTCGAGATGTTTCCGTTCGCGCGCCAGAAGATCGCGACCGCGCCGACCGACGATCCGCCGCTCGATTTCGCTCGAAACCTGATCGAGAAGGACAAGCCGGCAGAGGCGATGGCGTTCTGCTCCTACCTGCTGCCCCGCCGCGAAGCGGTGTGGTGGGCCTGCAAGAGCGTGCGGGCGCAATTGGGCGATGGCTCCGGCCGCGATCTCGCATGCCTGGAGGCTGCCGAGGCCTGGGTGAAGGAGCCGGATTTCGAGCACAGGGCGCTGGCCGAGGCGGCCGGCGAGCGCGCCGATCCCAATGACGAGCTGACCTGGCTCGCGCGCGCGGCCGCCTGGTCGGGCGGCGCCCTCGCAATCGGCAACGGCGCTCGGATCGCGCCGCCGCCGGAGCTCACGCCGCATGCGGCGCAAGTCGCGATTCTGCTCAGTCTGCGGTACTTGAAACCGGCGCAGCAGAACCTCCGCCTGCAAGCGTGCGTCGAGGAGGGCATCAAGCTGGCGGAAACTGGACTACAGTAAACGGCCGCTGAGATATGTGCCGCGACCTTATTGGAAGGGCCGGTCGGCATCACCGGTTGATGACATGGAACTCGTGCTGACGATCGAGAATGAGACCAGCCTGCCGGACGGCGGTCCGCTGAGCGTGACCGTGACCGGCAAGCGCGGCATCGACATCGGTCGCTACACGCATCTGGATTGGACGCTGCCGGACCCGACCCGCTTCATCTCCGGCAAGCATTGCGAAATCCGCTGGAAGGACGGCAGCTACTGGCTGTTCGACGTCTCCACCAACGGCACCTTCCTGTACGGCGCGCAGGGCCGGCTGAAGGGACCGCACCAGTTGCGCACCGGCGACCGCTTGGTGATCGGCCACTACACCGTCGCCGTGCATGTGGCCGGCGAGGTGGAGGCCGCGGCTCCGGGCCTGCCGGCGGCCGAACACTCCTCCTACGACGACCTTTGGAACGCGACCGCCGACACGGCGCCGCCGGTCGACAGGTCGATGGTACAGGCGCCGCGACAGTCGGCGCGCGCGGTGCATTCGGATTTCCTCGACTGGGCCGTCGACGTGCCGCAGGAGATCGGCCGCGATCTGCCGCGGGCGCGCACGCCCGAGCCGCCTCGGGAACAGGTCCCCTCCTCCCACGCCGCACCGCCGCCCCTGCCTGAATTTCCTCGGGTGTTCGAGGATGACCAGGGCTGGGCCAAGGGTACGGAGAAGCCAGAGCCGGTGTTGGAGCCGCCGCCGCCGGTGCCGAATCCGCGGCGACCGGTTTACGTCTCGACCGAGCCCGGCGGTCCATGGGGAGCGCCGGGCGACGGCTCCGCCGTCCAGGAGCCCGCGCCGGGACCCGCAGACCTGCCGCCCGCCGCGCCATTCGCGCCGCCGCCGCCGGCCAGCCGCGTCCCACCGCCGGCTGCTCCGGTCCGGACGCCCGTCACCCCGAGCCCTCTCGATGCGGGCGCGCCGCCACCCCCGACTCATGCCGGCAACCTGCTCGCCCG
>DASWSO010000709.1:0-11869 GCA_036402635.1 Xanthobacteraceae bacterium | reverse complement strand
GCGACCAGGCCGAGCTTCTGCGCTGTTTCGGTCAAATTCTGACCGCCCGCGCGCTCGTCCTCGATCTTGTCGTGCTTCTCGTTGAGCTCCGCGCGGGTGCGGTCGCGCGCGATCTCCGCCTTGATCTCGTCCGCCGCTTCCTCGAACGTCTTCACACGGTCCGGCTCGATCTTGGCGACGCGCACCAGCGCAGTGCCGAGCCGCGCCTGCACGGGACCGCCCACGCCGCCCTCCGGCAGCGAGAATACCGCCTCCGCAACCGCAGGCGCGAGCGCGTTGCGCGCGACCGGGCCGAGGTCGATGTCGCTTTCTTTCAACCCGCGTTCCTCGGCGATCTTCTCGAACGGGGTCCCGGCATCGATGCGGGCCTTGGCGGCCTGCGCCTCCTCAGCGTTGGGGAAGATGATCTGCTGCACCTGACGGCGGCCGGCGGTCACGTAACGGCTGCGCCGCTCCTCATAGGCCTTGCGGGCATCTTCGTCCGTTACGGTCGCCCATTTGGCCACATCGGCCGAGGCGAGCTTCAGAACGGTGACGCGGCGGTATTCGGGCGCGCGAAACAGGTCCTTGCGGGTCTCGAAAAAGCTCGCGATCTGCTCGGGCGTCGGCTCCGGGATGTCTCCGGCCTGCGTGCGATCGAGCACGATGAACTCTACGTTGCGGCTCTCGTTCTGGTATTGGTTGAGCGCGTGCACGAATGCATTCGGCGGAGTCGCGACGTTGCTCACCGAATCGGTCAGGTGCTGGCGCACCAGCAGGCGGCGCTGCTCGGCGACGAAGCGCGGCTCGGTGTAGCCGGCCTGCCGGATGCGCACCTCGAAGAACGCGGGATCGAACTCGCCGTTGGCGCCCTTGAACGCCGGAATCTGCCGGATCTGCCGCGCGACCTCTTCATCCGTGATGCCGAGCCTGAGCTGGCGTGCGCGCTCATCGAGCGCCGCGTCGGAGATGACCTGGCCGAGAATCTGCCGGTCGAGCCCGAGCGAGCGCGCCTGATCGGCCGGAATCGGCCGGCCGACCTGCGCCGCGATGCGCTGGATACGCTCGTTGTAGATCTGCCGGAACTGCTCGATCCCGATCTCGGTGGAACCGACGGAGGCCACCGTGGACCGGCCAAAGCCGCGGAACATGTCTCCGACGCCCCAGATCGCGAAGCTGATCACCAGCACGCCGACCACGGTGCCCATGACCAGTTTGCCAAGCCAATTGCTCGAAGCTTTCCGAAGACCGCGCAGCATGCGTCAGATTTTTCGCTGGAGTTGAGCGGCCGCAAAATCGCGGGCGCCGCTGGAGCGCATATCATAAGGAGCGCTCGCTTGCGTCGCAACACAGGCGCCGTTGCGGCCGACCGCCGCGCCGGCCCCCCTTCCGGGCGCCTGCCGGCTCTGCTAACCGCAGCCGTTCACAAGAGGGGATGGCATGGTGAAGCCGCGTCCATTGGTGGCTGGCAACTGGAAAATGCACGGCCTGCGCGCCTCGGCCGCGGAACTGCGTGCAATCATCGCCGGCGCGGCTGCGGTGGCCGGCAGGGCGGACCTGCTGATCTGTCCGCCCGCCACCTTGGTTGCCGGCTTTGCCGAGGCTGCGCGCGGCACGTCGGTCGCGATCGGAGGCCAGGACTGCCACGCCGAGCCGCAAGGCGCCTTCACCGGCGACATCTCGGCGGAAATGCTGGCGGACGCCGGCGCCACGGCGGTGATCGTCGGCCATTCCGAGCGCCGCACCTACCACCGCGAGAGCGATACGGAGGTGCGCGCCAAGGCCCTGGCGGCACTGCGCGCCGGGCTGACCGCGATCGTCTGCGTCGGGGAAACGCGCGAGCAGCGCGAGGCGGGCGAGACCACAGCCGTCGTCGCCCGTCAGCTGCAGGGGTCGCTTCCCGATGCCCCTGAGCCCGACAGGCTGGTGGTGGCCTACGAGCCGGTCTGGGCCATCGGCACCGGCTTGACGCCCACCACCGCCGACGTGGCGGAGGTGCACGCCTTCATCCGCGCCCGTCTGCGCGACCGGTACGGCTCACCCGGGGAGGGGATTCGCATCCTCTACGGCGGCTCGGTGAAGCCCTCCAACGCCAAGGAACTGATGGGGGTCGCCGATGTGGCGGGCGCCCTGGTCGGCGGCGCCAGCCTCAAAGCCAAGGACTTCCTGGGGATCGCCGAGGTCTATCGCTGAGAACGCGAATCAGCGCCGGTGCCGGGTGGAAAAGCCGTCCCGCATCGTGTAGACACCCCGACGACTTCCTATATCGACACGGACGACGGCCTCGGGGCTCGACCTGATCGGCGCGCGCGAACGGATTTTGCATGCAGACTGTCCTGATCGTCATCCATCTCATGATCGTGCTCGCAATGATCGGGCTCGTCCTGCTGCAGAGGTCGGAAGGCGGCGGTCTCGGCATGGGCGGCGGCGGCGGGGGCTTCCTCACCAGCCGCGGAACTTCCAACGTGCTGAGCCGCTCAACCGCAGTTCTGGCATGCGCTTTCTTCGTCACCAGCCTGGCGCTCTCGATTTTGGCCGGGTGGGAGCGCAAGCCGCGCTCGATCCTCAATTCCGGCGGCGGACCCTCGGCGCCACTGAGCGCCCCGGCATCGATCCCGCTGGGGCAGAACCGCCCGGCGGGGCCGGCCGGCACCCCGGCGCCGACGCCGCCGAGCGGGCCGCAAGTCCCGCAATCGCAGTAATGCCGGGCCGCGCGACGCGCCTGTTGATGGCGCCTGTGCCGGCTCTCGCCAAATCGAAAACGGGAGGCTAAAGGTCGAGACCCATGGCGCGGTACGTCTTCATCACCGGCGGCGTGGTCTCCTCCCTCGGTAAAGGTCTCGGCTCGGCGGCGCTCGGCGCCCTGCTGCAGGCGCGCGGCTACAAGGTGCGGCTGCGCAAGCTCGACCCGTACCTCAACGTCGATCCTGGAACGATGTCGCCGTACCAGCACGGCGAGGTCTTCGTCACCGACGACGGAGCGGAGACCGACCTCGATCTCGGCCATTACGAGCGCTTCACCGGCAATCCGGCCAGTCGCCACGACAATATAACAACCGGCCGTATCTATCAGGAAATCCTCACGAAAGAGCGTCGGGGGGATTACCTCGGCGCGACCATCCAGGTGATTCCGCACGTCACCAACGCGATCAAGGACTTCATCCTCGCGGGCAATGACGGCTTCGATTTCGTGCTGGTGGAGATCGGCGGCACGGTCGGCGACATCGAAAGCCTGCCGTTCCTGGAGGCGATCCGCCAGCTCGGCAACGAGCTGCCGCGCCAGCACGCGGTCTATATCCACCTGACGCTGCTGCCGTTCATCCCCTCCGCCGGAGAGCTGAAGACCAAGCCGACCCAGCACTCGGTCAAGGAACTGCTCTCGATCGGCATCCAGCCGGACATCCTGCTGTGCCGCACCGACCGTGAGATTCCGAAGGAGGAGCGGCGCAAGCTGTCGCTGTTCTGCAACGTGCGCGAATCGGCGGTGATCGAGGCGCGTGACGTCGACAACATCTATGCGGTGCCGGAGGCCTATCACGCCGAGGGGCTGGATACCGAGCTGTTGCTCGCCTTCGGAATCGAGCCCGGGAGCGTGCCCGATCTCTCCGGCTGGCGGCTCATCAACGACCGCGTGCGCACGCCGGAGGGTGACGTCACCATTGCGGTGGTCGGCAAGTACACCGGTCTCAAGGATGCCTACAAATCGCTGATCGAGGCGCTCTCCCACGGCGGCATCGCCAACAAGGTCCGGGTGACGGTGGACTGGATCGAGAGCGAGGTGTTCGAGCGCGAGGACCCGACGCCGTTCCTCGAACATGTGCACGGGATCCTGGTGCCGGGCGGCTTCGGCCAACGCGGCGCGGAAGGGAAGATCCGCGCGGCGCGGTTCGCGCGGGAGCGGCACGTGCCGTATTTTGGCATCTGCTTCGGCATGCAGATGGCGGTGATCGAGGCGGCGCGAAATCTGTGCGGCATCGAGGAGGCGAACTCGACCGAGTTCGGTCCGACCCCGGAGCCGGTGGTTGGCCTGATGACCGAATGGCTCAAGGGCAACGAACTCGAGCAGCGCCGCGCCGGGGGCGATCTCGGCGGCACCATGCGGCTTGGCGCCTTCCCGGCCATGCTGCAGCGGGGCAGCCGCATCGCGGAGATCTACGGCGCGACCGAGATTTCCGAGCGCCACCGCCACCGCTATGAGGTCAACACCGGCTACAAGGGGCGGCTGGAGCAGCGTGGGCTCAAATTCTGCGGCATGTCGCCCGACGGGCTGTTGCCGGAAATCGTCGAATACGACGACCATCCCTGGTTCATCGGCGTGCAGTTCCACCCCGAGCTCAAATCGCGGCCTTTTGCTCCACATCCCCTCTTCGCGTCGTTTGTCGGGGCCGCGGTGGAGCAGAGCCGGCTGGTGTGATATCCAGCATCGTCCACCTGGACGCGAGCACAAGAGCAAGTCTGCCGGAGCGCGGATGAGCGACTCGACGCTCTATGACGACGACATCCTGCTTTGGTCCGAGCAGCAGGCGGAGGCGATCCGCAGGCTCGGACGGATCGCGCGCGACCTTCCCAACGACCTCGACATCACCAATGTGGCCGAGGAGATCGAAAGCGTCGGACGATCCGAACTGGCTGCCGTCAAGAGCCACATCCGGCTGATATTCCTCCATCTCATGACACTGGCCGCGGCGGCAGATGCAGCAGCGGCAGCCCACTGGCGCGGCGAAATTGTCGCTTTCCATGCTGCGATGATCGAGCGCTACACTGCGTCCATGCGGCAGCGGATCGATGCGGACGAGCTCTGGCGCTCCGCCCGCGAGCAGCTGATGCTTGCCTACGAGGGTCGTGAGCAGCTGTCGCTCGTCACGGCGCTCCCTGCCTCGTCGGTGATCGCCCTGGACGACCTGCTCGTGAAGCCGCTCGACAGCTTCGCGCTGGTTAAGCGACTGCAGGATAGGTCTGCGCCGGCGAGCTGATGGCGCGCCTCCGTTCCCGCATGCGGCGACGCTCGGGAAAGGATTGCCGACGCTTCGGCAGTCGCCGCAGTGTGTAGGCTTGACCACCGCGCCGATCTCCCCCCTAGAGTGAGCTTCAAAGATGATGCCGGATGCAACATCCGGTCGAGGGAGGTGAGATGATCTACGAACTTCGGATTTACCGCTGCGTGCCGATGCGCCTGCCGGCGCTGATCAAGCGTTTCGAGACGGTCACGCTGAAGCTGTGGGAGAAGCACGGCATCCGGCAGGCAGGGTTCTGGACCACGCTGATCGGTGAATCGAACCACGATCTCACCTACATGCTGGCGTGGGAATCGCTGGCCGAGCGCGAGCAGAAGTGGAACACCTTCATGGCCGATCCGGAGTGGATCCAGAAGCGCGCGGAGAGCGAGAAGGACGGCCCGATCGTGCAGACGCTGTCGAGCCAGATCCTGCAGCCGACCGCTTATTCGAGCGTGAAGTAAGGATGGCGGAGGCAGCCGGCGAGCGTCGTCTGCGGCCGGCTGCCGGACGTCCGAGCGAGACGATGGCCCGCGGGCTCGACCATATCGTCCACGCCGTGCGCGACCTCGACGCCGCCGGCCGCAGCTACGAGCGGCTTGGCTTCACCGTCGGCGCGCGCAATCGGCATCCGTGGGGCACGCACAATCGCATCGTGCAGTTTCCGGGCGTGTTCATCGAACTCCTGTCGGTCGAAGAGCCGGATCAGATCCACGAGGCCGCGCCGCGCGTTTTTTCGTTCGGCGCGTTCAACCGCGAGTTCCTGAAAACCGCGGAAGGGCTCTCCATGCTGGTGCTGGAGAGCCGCAATGCGCAAGCCGATGCGGCGGCATTTCGGGCGAGCCGCATCGGCGACTTCGAGCCGTTCAGTTTCGAACGGGAAGGCAAGCGGCCGGACGGCGCGCCGGTGAGGCTCGGCTTCTCGCTCGCCTTCGCCCGGGACCCGGCGACCGCCAATGCCGGCTTCTTCGTGTGCCAGCAACATTACCCGGAGAACTTCTGGAATCCCGCGTTCCAGCAGCATCCGAACGGCGCGCGTGCGGTCACCGGTGTGGTGCTGGTCGCCGAAAATCCGACCGACCACCACATCTTCCTTTCCGCGTTCGTCGGCGAGCGCGCGCTGGAAGCGACCTCCACCGGCGTGACGGTGCATACGCCGCGCGGCGACATCCAGGCCATGGATCCGACCGCCTTTCGGATTCACTTCGGCGTCGAAGCACCCGATATCGCGGCCGGAGCGCGGATCGCGGCGCTGCGGATCGGGGTTGCGGACGTGGCCGCGGCGCGGGTGCGACTCGCCTCGCAAGACGTGAGCGCGAGCGAGAAGATGGGCCGCCTGATCGTCCCGCCGCAGCAGGCGCATGGCGCCGCGCTGATCTTCGAGCCGTCCGGTCGCGCATAGCACCTGTTCGGTTGACCATGGGCGCGCGCCGCCGCATGGTCCGGCCGCATGACGCAAGCGGCCGCCAACGCGCATCCGATCGTCAGCGTGGGCGGCGTCCGCTTCGGTAACGCGCTGCCGCTCGCGCTGATCGCGGGACCGTGCGCACTCGAGAGCCGCGCGCATGCGCTCGAGATGGCCTCGGCGCTGCGCGAGATCACGCAAGCGCTCGGGATCGGGCTTCTCTTCAAGACCTCGTTCGACAAGGCGAACCGCACCAGTGCGGCGAGCACGCGCGGCCTTGGGCTCGAGCAGGCGCTGCCGATCTTCGCGGAGATCCGCGAAACGCTGCAGCTGCCGGTGCTCACCGACGTGCACGAGGCGGGGCAGTGCGCCGCGGTCGCGGAGGCGGTCGACGTGCTGCAGATCCCGGCGTTTCTCTGCCGGCAGACCGATCTGTTGATTGCGGCGGCCGCGACCGGGCGCGTCGTCAACGTCAAGAAGGGACAGTTCCTGGCGCCCTGGGACATGGTCAACGTGGTCGACAAGATCACCGGCGCCGGCAACGGGAACGTGCTGGTGACGGAGCGCGGCGCCTGCTTCGGCTACAACACGCTGGTCAGTGATATGCGCGCGCTGCCGATCTTGGCGCGCACCACCGGCGCGCCGGTGATTTTCGATGCGACCCATTCGGTGCAGCAGCCCGGCGGGCAGGGCACCTCGTCGGGCGGGCAGCGCGAGTTCGTGCCGGTGCTGGCGCGCGCCGCGGTCGCCGTCGGTATCGCCGGCGTCTTCATCGAGACGCATCAGGACCCCGATCGTGCGCCATCGGACGGCCCGAACATGCTGCCGCTGCGGGAGATGCCGGAACTGCTGCGCACCCTGATCGCGTTCGACCACCTCGCCAAAGCTTCCGCTTCGTGAGCGGGAGACGCGGAGGATGACGCGGGCACTGTTGGTTCTGTCGGGTGTCAGCTTCGCCGGCGCCATCTTCGCCCGCACCACCGATCCGCTGGTGCCGCAGATCGCCGCCGATTTCGCGGTCGATCCCAACCGGGTGACGCTGCTCGCCACCGCTTTTGCGCTGCCCTGGGCGCTGATGCAGCCGATCCTTGGCCCGCTCGGCGACCTCCTCGGCAAGGCCCGCGTGCTGACGTTCTGTCTCGTCATCCTGGCGCTCAGCGCGGTGATCGGCGCGTTCGCGACCAGCTTCCCGCTGCTGGTGATCTCGCGCGTGGTGGCCGGCATGGCGGCCGGCGGCGTCAATCCGGTATCGATGGCGCTGGTCAGCGATCTGGTGCCGGTCGAGCAACGGCAGATCGCCATGGGCCGCGTGCTCACCTTCAACATCACCGGGATCCTGCTCGGTGGCGCGGTTTCCGGTGTCCTGGCCGACTTCATGGGCTGGCGCAGCATCTTTTTCGTGATCGCGAGCGTCGCGTTGCTCGCGGCCGTTGGCGCGGGCATCATGCTGCGGGGCGTCGAAGGCGCCCGCGCGCAAGGCTTTCGGGTCGCCACGGTGCTGGAGAACTACCGGCTGGTGCTCGGCAATCCGCGCACCAAGGTTTGCTACAGCGCGGTGTTTCTCGAAGGCGTGGCGGTGTTCGGGATTTTCCCGTTCATCGCGCTGCTGCTGGCTGCCTCCGGGGAGGCACGCGCCTCGATCGCAGGGCTCGTGATCTCGGCCTTCGCAGTCGGGGGTATCGTCTACGCTGCCTCCGTCAGGCAACTGGTCGCCCGCTTCACGCGCGAGAAGCTGATGCTGGGCGGCGGCGTCTTTGCCGCGATCGGCTTGATCATGGAGGCGGCTGTGCCGCCCTGGCCGGTGCAGGTCGTGGCGCTCGCGGTCATGGGCTTCGGTTTCTACATGCTGCACGCCTGCATCATGGTTGAGATGTCGGAGCTGGCGCCGGACGCGCGCGGCACCGCGGTCGCCGGCCACGCCTTCTTCTATTTCATCGGGCAGGCGCTCGGGCCGGCCATCTATGGCTTCGGATTCATGTCCGCCGGAGCGGCGGCGACGCTTGCCGCAGCCGCGGTGGTGATGACGCTGGTCGGGATCTTCACCGGGCGCCTGCTGCGCGCAATCGCGCAGGCCCACGACCCACGCGGATGAACCGCGTCCTCTTCGTCGTCGGTTTTGCGAGCTTCGCCTCCTCGCTGTTTCAGCGCCTGACCGATCCGCTGGTGCCGCAGATCGCCGCGGAGTTCGCCACCGATCCGCGCTGGGTCGCGCTGCTCGGCTCGGCCTTCGCGCTGCCGTGGGCGCTGATGCAGCCGGTCCTCGGGCCGCTCGGCGACCTGCTCGGCAAGACCCGCGTGATTACCGCGTGCCTGTGCGTGTTGGTCGCGAGCGCGCTGATCGGCGCCGCCGCCACCACCTTCCCGCAGCTGGTGCTGTCGCGGGTGGTCGCCGGCGCCGCGGCGGGCGGGGTGTTTCCGATCTCGATGGCGCTGTACGGCGACCTCGTGCCGGTCGGCGAGCGGCAGGTCGCGATGGGCCGGCTGCTGACGGCCATGATCTCGGGCCTGCTGCTCGGCAGCACGGTCTCCGGCGTGCTCGCCGATGTCATGCCGTGGCGCGGCATCTTCCTGGTGTTCGGCGCCGTCACCGCGGGAGCCGCGATCGCGGCGGTCATTGCGTTACGCGGAACCGTTTTGCAAACCTCGCGAGGGCTGCGCTTTGCCGCGATCCTCGGCAACTACCGTCAGGTCCTCTCCAATCCTCGCACCAAGATCTGCTACGGCGCCGTGTTCGCGGAAGGCGTGATCCTGGTCGGATTGTTTCCGTTCGTTGCGGTGCTGCTGCTCTCGATCGGGGAGCCGCGCAGCTCGATCGCCGGGCTGGTGCTGGCGGGCTTCGCGCTTGGCGGCTTGGTCTATGCGCTGGTGGTCGGCCAGCTGGTGCCGCGCT
The DNA here is from genome assembly GCA_036402635.1 of Xanthobacteraceae bacterium. Lineage (GTDB taxonomy): Bacteria > Pseudomonadota > Alphaproteobacteria > Rhizobiales > Xanthobacteraceae > DASWSO01. The sequence continues at coordinate 2,601 of DASWSO010000709.1, read as the reverse complement.
TCTCGAACCGGACGCTGATGTATGCCGGCGCCGCGATGGCGACCGCCGGGCTGCTCGCGGAAGCGCTGGTGCCGCCGTGGCCGGTCCAGTTCGCCGCCATGGCGGTGATGGGATTTGGCTTCTACCTTTTTCACTCCTGCATCCTGGTGCAGATGACGGAGCTGGTGCCGGAAGCGCGCGGTACCGCGGTCGCCGGCCACGCCCTGTCCTACTTCCTCGGCCAGGCGCTCGGACCGGTCGTGTACGCGGTCGGATTTTCCACCGTGGGGGCGGTCCCGACGATCCTGACCGGCGCGGTCGCCATGGCGCTCACCGGCTACCTCACCGAGCGCTGGCTGCGCGCAGGCCAGCCCCGCGCCGCCTGACTTGCCCTGCCGAGCCAAAAGCCCGATGATGCGGCATCGGCCTGGGGTGCCGTGTGCGCGCTTGCACGCGGCTGAGATCACACCCGTGGAACCTGTCTGGGTCATTCCAGCGTAGGGAGCCGCCAGTGGCAGCGAACCTATCCTCCTCCAATCCGCGCGTCGCCGTCATCGGCGGCGGCGTGATCGGGCTGGGCATTGCTTGGAGGCTGGCGCAGCGCGGCGCCGCGGTCACTGTGTTCGACAAAGGCGTGGCCGGCAGCGGCGCGAGCCATGCGGCCGCCGGCATGCTGGCGGCTTGCGCGGAGGCGGAACCGGGCGAGGAGGCGCTGGTAGCGCTCGGACGGCAGAGCCAGGCGCTCTGGCCTGCCTTTGCTGCTGAGCTGGAAGACGCCTCTGGCATCGCGGTCGAGCTGCGGCAGGAGGGTACGCTGCTGATCGCGCTTACCGCCGACGATCAGGCGCGGCTGACCCACGATCTGCGCTTCCAGCAGGGTCTCGGGCTGCCATTGAGCTGGATCACCGCCGCGGAGACCCGGCGTCGCGAGCCGCATCTGGCGACACGGCTGGCCGGGGCGGTGTTCAGCCCGGAGGACCATCAGGTCGACAACCGCAAGCTCGCGGCGGCCTTACGGGTCGCGGCCGAGCGTGCAGGCGTCCTCATTCGCGAGAATACCGAGGTGGCGCGGCTCGCGCTGTCGGGCGGCCGCGTCACCGGTGTGGTGCTGGCGGACGGCACCCAGGTGCAGGCGGACACGGTCGTGCTCGCGGCCGGTGCTTGGTCGCGGCAGATCGAGGGCTTGCCGCCAGAACTGCGCCCGCCGGTGCGGCCGATCAAGGGTCAACTGATCGCCCTGCAGATGGACCCGGCGGCGCCGCTGGTGCGCCATGTCGTATGGGCGCCGAATGTCTATATGGTCCCGCGCAACGACGGGCGTTTGCTGCTCGGCGCCACCGTGGAGGAGAAGGGTTTCGACGCGACGCTCACGGCCGGCGGCGTTCTGACGCTCCTGGAAGCCGCGTGGCGGGCGATCCCGGCCATCGAGGAGCTGCCGATCGCCGAGATGTGGGTGGGTCATCGGCCCGGCAGCCGCGACGATGCGCCGATCCTCGGGCCTGCGCCGGTGGACGGTTTGGTGTACGCCACCGGCCATCACCGCAACGGCATCCTGCTGACGCCGGTCACGGCCGATGCGATCGCCCGGCTGGTGCTCGAGGGCGCCGACGACCCGGCGCTGGTGCCGTTCGGGGTGCAACGTTTCGCGCGCGCGCAAGCGGCGGAGTGAGAAGGAATGGACGCGAAAGTCGAAACCGCATGGATCGAGATCAACGGCCGGCGCGAGCCGCTCGTCTCGGGCAGCCTCACCGCGCTGCTGGAGGAGCGCGGGATCGACGCGGCCGGCCGCGGCGTCGCCATCGCAGTCAACGGCGCGGTGCTGCCACGCGCCGCCTGGCCGACGACCAGGCTCCGCTCCGGCGACGCGGTCGAGATCGTGCAGGCGAAGCAGGGCGGGTAGAAGGTGAATATGTCCGATCCGCTCGTCATTGCCGGCCGCAGCTTCACGTCGCGGCTTTTCCTCGGCACCGCCGGTTATCCCAACCGGCAGGTGATGCTGGACGCGCTTGCGGCGAGCGGCGCCGAAATGGTCACCGCCTCGATCCGTCGCATCAGCCTAGCCGGCGAGGAGGAAAGCCTGGTCGACCTGATCGGCTCGCGCGCGCATTTCCTTCCCAACACCGCCGGCTGCCAGACCGCCAAGGACGCGATCCTCACCGCCGAGTTGGCGCGCGAGGCGCTCGGCACCAACTGGGTGAAGCTGGAGGTGATCGGCGACCGCGAGCTGCTCTATCCCGACGTGGAGGAGTTGCTGCGCGGCACCGAGGCGCTGGTGGCAAAGGGTTTCGTGGTGCTGCCGTACTGCAACGACGATCCGATCACCTGCCAGAAGCTGGCCGATGTCGGTGCCGCCGCGGTGATGCCGCTCGGCTCGCTGATCGGCTCCGGCATGGGGCTGACCAATCCGCACCTGATTGAGCTCATTTGTGCGCGCTCGCCCGTGCCGGTGGTGCTGGACGCCGGCATCGGCACCGCGTCCGATGCGGCGCTGGCGATGGAGCTCGGCTGCGCCGCGGTGCTGCTCAACACCGCGGTGTCGAAAGCACGCGATCCTGTGCGGATGGCGGCGGCGATGAAGGCGGGCGTCGAGGCGGGCAGGCTGGCGCGTTTGGCCGGGCGCAT
>DASWSO010000708.1:0-4162 GCA_036402635.1 Xanthobacteraceae bacterium | reverse complement strand
ATTATGTCCGCCAGACCCGTGGGCAGCTGTTCGAGACGATCGAACGGCGTGCGCGCGAGAACCCGTTGCAAGCGGTCGCGATCGCGGCCGGTCTGGCTTACCCGGCGCTCCGCATCCTGCGCAGCATTCCGGCCCCGATCTTCCTGATCGGTGCCGGCATCGCGCTGGCGGGACCCGCCGGCCGCATGATGCGCCGCGACCACGGTGCCGACTCGCAGAACCGCGCCTGGGCGCCGGAGGGCACCCAAAGCGGCGGCATGTTCGATCAGGCGCGCGCCAAGATGGACGAGGCCACCGGCGCGGTGAGGGAAACCACCGACGCCCTCAAGTACAAGGCGCGCGACGCCGCCAGCGCGGTGCAGCAGACCGTCGGCAGCGCCGCCCAGCAGGCGGCCGAGGCCGCGAGCCGCGCGCGCTCGACCCTGTCGGCCGGCGCCGAGTCCGTGACATCGACGGCGAGCCAGGCGGTCGCGGGGGCGGCCGATACCGCGCGGCGGCTGGCGTCCACCGCGACCTCCGCGCTGACCGACACGACCTCTGCCGTCACCGACGCGGTCTCGTCCGGCTATCGCAGCAGCCTGGAGGCGAGCGCACACGCGGCCGAGCAGGCAACGCAGGCGGCCCGGCGGGCGCAGACCAACATCATTGACGTGATGGAGCGGCACCCGCTCGTGGTCGGCGGCATCGGGCTCGCGATCGGCGCCATCATCGCGGCGGCGCTGCCGGCCACGCGGGCGGAGAACCGTTTCCTCGGCGACACCGCCGATGAGCTCAAGGACCGCGCCCGCGGGCTCGCGTCGGAAGGGTACGAGAACGCCAAGTCCACCGCCGGGCAGCTCTACGAGGAGACCATCCGCAAGGCGCAGCAGCAGGGCCTCAGTCCCGATGGCTTGCGGGAAGCCGCGCAGGGCATCGGCGAAAAGCTGAAGACCGTCGCCGACAACGTCACCGGCGGCGGAGACGGCCGGGCCGGGCAGTCCGGAGGCGGTCAGTCCGGAGGCGGGCAGCCGCACCAGGCCGGGCTGAATGCGTCCGGCAGCTCCAATCGCACCAGTACCTAAACAGGCCAGCAACCCAGACTCGGGAGAGAAAAGATGAGCGATATGTCCGGCGGCCGCAGCCCAATGGGCGGAACATCGGGTCAAGGTCAGGGCCAGAACCAAGGCCAAAACCAAGGCCAGGGGCAATCCGGTTCCATGATGGACCAGGCGAAGAACCTCGCGAGCGGCGTGAAGGACAGCGCCTCCGGCCTGGTGGATCACGCCACCCGTGCGCTCAAGGACCAAGCCTCGGGCATGACCGAGACTGCTAAAGGCATGGCTTCGCAGGCGGGCGAGAAGCTGCTCGGAGCCGTCGACGAGCAGAAAGCCGCCGGCGCCGACTACGTGCACGGCATCGCCGAGTCGATCCGCCGCGCCGCCAACGAGTTTGAGCAAATCCCGCAAGCGACCCACTACATCCGTAGCGCCGCCGATCAGATCGACAGCGTCTCGGAATCGCTGCGCCGCCGTGATCTGACCGAGTTGGTCGGCAGCGTGCAGGATTTCGCCCGGCGCCAGCCGACGGCGTTCCTGGGCGCGGCCGCGATCGCCGGGTTCGCGCTGGTGCGCTTCCTGAAGAGCTCGTCCGCGGGCGGCGGCTCCTCGTATCAGGGCGCCGGCGCACGCGCGGGCTCTGGCGCTGCCGGCGGCTATGCGGGCGGGCAATCGCAGTCGCCGCAACACCGCGCGCTCTCGCCTGACTATCGCGCGCCGCTGCCGAGCGGCCCCTCGTCGCAGCCCGGGTATTCGCCGGCGCAGGGCGGCGGCGGGACCTCGCAATACGGCGGATCCTCGCCGCACCGGTCGTAGGAGAGCGCCATGTCGATGACTGCCGACAACCGTTCGGTGGCCGAGCTGTTCTCGGACGCGCTGAACCAGTTCACCAAGCTGATCCGTAACGAGGTGCGGCTGGCGCGCGCCGAAATGTCCGCCAAGTTCAGCGAGGCGGCCGTCGGCATTGGCATGATCGCGGCCGGCGGCTTCATCTCCATCGCCGCGATGGTGCTGCTGCTGCTGGCGCTCTCGGTCTGGCTCGCCGAGCTCGGCCTGCCGGAGCCGGTGGCGCATCTCATCGCCGGTGTGGTGGGGCTGCTGATCTGCGGCGCGCTGATCTGGCTCGGCATGAAGCGGCTGAGCCCGGAACACCTCACACCCAACCGAACCATCGAACAGGTGCAGCGCGACGTGGTCGCGGTGCGGGAGCACGTGACATGAGCATGGACTATCGAACACCCTTGCAGCCGGACGATCCGGGCGTGCGCTATCGCCGCCCCGGCAACGGCGACTTCCTCACCCAGCTCGGCGATGCGGCCCGCGACAACCCGGTGCCGGCTGCGCTCATCGGCATGGGCGTGCTGTGGATGTTCATGGGCGGGAGCGCGACCACCATCGTCGGCGGCGGCACCCGCATGGCGGCGCGCAGTCTCCGCTACGGCGGTGGCGCGGCCTACGACGCCGCCCAGGGCGTCGGCTCCGCGCTGAGCAGCGGCGCCGGCTACGCCGCCGATACGCTGTCGAGCGTCGCCTCCGGTGCGGCCGATGTCGGCCGCTCGGTCGGCGGCGCGGTTGCGGGCGCAGTCTCGGGCGCGACCTCCCGCGCGGCGGACATGGCGTCCAGCACCTATGAGGCGGCCGGCTCTGCCGCCGGTCGCGCCGTCGGCTCGGTAGCCGGGACGGCCGGCGACATGGCCGGGCAGGCGCAAGACGGCGGCCGCGACTGGGCGCACGCGGTGCAGGAAACCGGCAGCGAATGGGCGCGCTCGGCCACGCAGAGCGGCCGCGAACTGGGCAGCACCCTGCAGCAGAATCTCAGCGAGCTGTTCGAGAAGCAGCCGCTGCTGCTGGGCGCCGTCGGCCTCGCGGTCGGGGCTGCCATCGCGGCGGCGCTGCCGCGTACGCAGACCGAAACGCGCTACCTCGGAGACGCCAGCGACGCGCTCAAGGAGCAGGCGCAGGAGCTGGTGTCCGGTGCCACCGAGCAGGCCAAGCAGATGGCGCAGAACGCGGTCAAAGAGGCGGCCGGGCAGGGCCTCACCGGTGCTGCGGCCGGCGCCGCGATGCGCGGCGTCGTCGACAAGGTCAGCGGCCTGGCGCAAGGCGCGCGCGACAGCGCCAAGGACAAGCTCGGCTCCGGCGGCTCGCAAGGCTCGAGCCAAGCGCGCGGCTGAGCCGCAGCGTTGTTCACGACCTGCGTCGCGGCCGCCGTGGCCGCGACGATCTTTTTGGCGGCGCGGGCTGTTCGCGCCGCGTTGATAGGAGGTGCTCTTGCAGCCCGATCGTTCGCCGACAGGAATGGCGCGCGCCGCGCCGCAGCATAGCCTCGGAGTTGCCGGCCCGGTGCTGCTTGCCACCGCGGCGGCGCTCGCCACCACCGCGCTGGTGGTCAACGAGCAGGCGCGGCGCGCCGAACGCGCGCATCCGCCGATCGGCCGATTTCTGACCGTCGCCGGCACGCGCCTGCACTACGCCGACAGCGGCGGCTCCGGGCCGGCGCTGGTGCTACTGCACGGCAACGGCTCGATGATCCAGGAGATGCAGATCAGCGGCCTCGTCGACGCCGCCGCGCCGCACTACCGGGTCATCACCTTCGATCGCCCGGGCTACGGCCACAGCGAGCGTCCGCGCGATCGCGACTGGACGCCGGAGGCGCAGGCGCATCTATTCCGCCGCGCTTTCGTAGCCCTCGGGCTGGATCGGCCGATCGTGTTCGGCCATTCCTGGGGCACGCTGGTCGCGCTGGCGCTCGGGCTCGATCACCCGGAAGCGGTCCGGGGCCTCGTTCTCGCCTCCGGCTATTACTTCCCGACCGCCCGGCTCGACGTGCCGATGTTCGGCGCCGCCGCCATTCCGGTGATCGGCGACGTGATGCGCCACACCATCTCGCCGTTGCTCGGACGTGCGATCGCGCCGCTCATGTTCCGGAAGATTTTCGCGCCGCGCGAGCCGACACCGCATTTCATGGCCGAGTTCCCGCTCGAGCTCGCGCTGCGGCCGAGCCAGATCCGCGCGACCGCTGAGGAAAGCGCCTTCATGATCCCGGCAGCGGCCCGCTTCGAGCCGCGTTACGGCCAGCTTCGCATGCCCGTGTTCATCGTCACCGGCGCGGAAGACCAATACGCCGA